>CATMNW010000192.1 GCA_950071875.1 uncultured Erythrobacteraceae bacterium
CCATGTCGAGCATCCGGTCCGCTTCGTCGATCACGAGAAGCTCGCAACCGTTGAGCAGAATCTTGCCCCGTTCGAACAGGTCCATAAGCCGGCCCGGGGTGGCAATCAGAACGTCGACACCCTCGTTGAGCGCCTTGACCTGGTCGCCCATCTGGACGCCGCCGATCAGCAGCGCGAGCTGGAGGTCATGCTCCTTCCCGTATTTTTCGAAATTCTCCGCCACCTGCGCTGCAAGTTCGCGCGTCGGGGCAAGAATCAGGGACCGGGGCATCAGCGCGCGGCGACGCCCGCTCGCCAGGATGTCGATCATCGGCAGTACGAAACTGGCCGTCTTGCCGGTGCCGGTCTGCGCGATCCCGATAATGTCTTTCATCATCAGAACGGGCGGGATCGCCTGGGCCTGGATAGGCGTGGGCTCGGTGTAGCCGGCGGCTTCTACCGCCTGCAGCAACTTGTCGGAGAGGCCGAGATCGGCAAATTTCATTCAGGGTTCCGGATGTGGAGGGCTGGTGCGGGTACGTCCGCAGGAATTCTGCCCTACAGGAATAGCCCCGCAGGGGCGCGCGCGCCTTCGCTCAAACGTACGCCAATGTCAAGAAAATGCGCCCCGCCCCGCCCTATTCGACGGGGACGAGCTGGCGGATCGCGCTGAGTTTGCAGGCAGCCCCATTGCGCGTCCGCAAGGTATCGCGCCCCACGCACAGATCGCCATCCTTGTTCGGTTCGATCTGAAAGCCGAGATAGAAATCGCGCGCGCTGCACGACTTGCGCAGTTGCGCCCGGATCATCCGGCTGTCCGAAAGGTACAGCACCAGGTCACGCGCACTCATCGTCTGAACCGCGACGATACTGCGCGCCGGGATGCATTTTCCTATCTCCCGCTGTTCGAACTTCTGCGGGATGACAGCGCGCCAATCGGCCACCATCTCGCGCGTGTTCGGCCGACGAGGAGAGACGCGAATGGTGATTTCGCGCCGGATACGGACCTGTCGTGCATTATGATCCGCACTCCAGGCTTCGCTTACCATCCAGCCACCTGCAGCCGGCTCGGCAGGTTGCCGTGGCATCTCGACAGCCAACGCCGCGCCTTCGGCGACAACCGGCTGGGCATTGGGCGCATCTGCCTTGCTCGCGGGCGTCAACGCGAGTGCCGGTGCCATAAGTGCGGCCATGAAAAGCATTTTTATGCCATCTTCCTCAGAGGCGGAAATCCGATCCGATCAACCTGCCCCGTTCGATCTACCCTGACACTTCAATAGGCCCGTCTTTTGAATGGAGGCTTAATTGCGGCAAGGCGTTGGCCCAAACGGGTGGCAAAGTGCCATCGGGGTGTGGCAATGCGACAACATGAGCACGAGCTTTCTCGACGCCGCGACGGATATCCTCGGCCCCCGGGGCCTGACCCGCGATGCAGACCTCATGGAACCGTGGCTGACCGACTGGCGAGGCCGCTATACCGGCCGCGCACTGGCGCTTGCCTCGCCCGCGAACACGCAAGAAGTCGCGTCACTGGTCAAGCTGTGCGCGCAGCATCGCGTGCCGATCGTGCCACAGGGAGGCAACAGCGGCATGTCCGGCGGCGCGACCCCCGACACAAGCGGCGAGGCGCTAGTACTGTCACTGCGGCGGATGAGCGCCTTTCGCCATTGGAATGAAGAAGCCCGACAGGTTGTCTGCGAGGCTGGCGTGGTTCTCCAGACCCTGCACGATGCAGCGGGGGAGCGTGGCCTACGCTTTCCGCTGACTTTGGGCGGTCGGGGCTCGGCGACCATTGGCGGACTGGTCTCGACCAATGCCGGGGGAACACAGGTGCTGCGCCACGGCACCATGCGTGCGCAAGTTCTGGGCCTGGAGGCGGTGCTGCCGAACGGCGAGGTTCTCGATACGCTTGCCGCGCTGAAAAAAGACAACCGCGGATTCGATCTGAAGCAATTGCTGATAGGTTCGGAAGGCACGCTGGGTATCGTCACCGCGGCTACGCTTGCGCTGGCACCGCAAATTGCGGCGCGCCGGGTGATATTTGCCGGGCTGGAGACCGTACAGCAGGCACGCCGACTGCTTCTCTTCGCCTCGGCCCGGATGGGCGACGCGCTCGAAGGGTTCGAGGTCATGCCTCGCAGCGCACTCGAATCGGTGCTCGCCTACGAACCTGCAATGCGCGATCCCTTGGCCTCACCCCATGAGTGGTACGCCCTGCTCGAAGTGGTTGCCCATGACGCGCAAGCCCCCTCGCTGGAGGACCGCACTACCGCTCTTCTCTCCGCAGCGCTGAACGAGGGTCTTCTTGCCGACGCCACGATCGCGACCAGCGAAACGCAAGCCGAAGCTCTTTGGGCACTGCGCGACGGCATTTCGTCTGCAGAGCGCGCGCACGGCCCAGCGGTGCAACACGACATTGCCGTACCGGTCGAACGGATGCCGGACTTCATCGTCGAAGCTAGCAAGACGCTGGAAGGCCGATTCGCAGGAACGAAAGCCGTCGCATTCGGCCACCTGGGAGACGGGAACGTCCACTTCCACCTCCGCGCACCCAACGGGTCGAAGCCTGGCGAATGGGAGGAAACTCACGGAAAGGCAGTGAGCGCCGCGGTCCATGAACTCGTAACGCAGTGGGGCGGTACGATCAGTGCCGAGCACGGAATCGGCCAGATGAAGCGCGATGAACTCGCCCGGCTCGGCGATCCGGCCACGCTGACGATCCTGCGCGGCGTCAAACAGGCGCTCGACCCGGTCGGCATCATGAATCCCGGCAAGCTTGTCCCGCTTGCCAGTGGCGCGCCCGCCCCTTAAAGGCGCGGTTTCCAAATCCGGGGCATGGCTCAGGCCGGACGCCCTTCGACACTTCAGCCCGTTGACGGAGAGACCGATGGCCAGTGAGCCGCAACAGACCCAGCTTCCGATGTTCTACGAGGACCTGATGCCGCTCAATTCGCGGGATCACAAGAAGTTCCACAACCGCATGCGCGAGACGGCCCCCTACCTGGCCAAGCAGCACATGGTTCCGCTGACCGCGGAGGAATTCGTCCAGGTTGCGCGTCATTTCCCGATCATCTTCTCCACCGGCGAAAACCCGCTTCCCCTGGCGCTGATGGGCCTGAACGAGGGTGTGAACACCTTCTTCGACGAAAACGGCAAGGCGCACGAACCGGTTTACGTTCCTGCCTATGTGCGCCGCTACCCCTTCATGCTCGCCCGCTTGACCGCGGAAAGCGACGACCTTTCGCTGTGCTTCGACCCGACGTGCGACGCCGTCGGCGATTTCAGCGAAGGCGATGCGCTGTTCAACGATGACGGTTCGCCGACCGAGCACACGCAGGCGATCCTCCAATTCTGCGAACAGTTCGAACAGGCCGGCCATCGCACCAAGGTGATGACCGACGAACTGGTCAAGCACGGCCTCCTGATGGATGGCGAGGTCAGCATCGAGCGCAACAGCGAACCTGGCAAACCCTACGTCTACAAGGGCTTCCAGATGGTCGACCAGAACAAGCTGCGCGAGCTGGATGGCGAAGTGATCGCTCGCTGGAACAAGGACGGCATGCTTCCGCTGATCTACGCGCACCTGGCCTCGCTGGATCTGCTGCGCGTGATCTTCGCGCGTCAGCAAGAGCAGGGCAAATTGCCCGCGCAGCCCGCCGCGGCGGCTCAATAGGATCATTACTTAAGGGGCGTGCGCTGCAATCCTTGACAATGCTGCAGCGCCCCCCAAATTCATGGTGTCCGGACGGACCTCCCCCCTCATAGCCGTCCGGATAAGCGCGCTGAATGCGTGCTTCCTCCCTGAACCTTGGCCACCTCGTGCATCAATTGCACGGGGTGGTTTTTTTATCTCATTCGGCCGCTAGCGGCAGGCCCTGTTCGCGCCGGCCGGGAAGTACCTCGTCCGCCAGCGCGCGGACCAGTTCCGCCAGCAGGCGGGCCAGGCCCGGCAATCTTGGGCTCAGGCTCTCGAACCGGGAGTCGAGATAGAGCGACCGACACACCTCGAGTTGCAAAGCCTGGATGTCGAGTGCCGGCCGGCCATGGCGATCGAGTATATACCCGCCAGCATAGGGGCGGTTATGAGCCACCCCCCGCTCGTGCTGGGCGAGAAACTGCAGAGCGCGACTGGCGACATGATCGTCGCACGACGCACCGAAGCGATCGCCGACCACAAAGTCGGTCGCCCGCAATCCTGGGTGGCGCACGCGCAGCGGAGGCATCGAATGCAGGTCGATCAGCAGCGCAACGCCCCACGCCTTGCGCAAATCGTCCAGCGCGCGGGTTAGGGCCCGATGATAGGGCTCGTGTATTCCCGCCAGCCTGTCGGCAATATCGGTCTGCGACAGGCTATTGCGCCAGATTTCCCCGACCCCGGCCACCCGGCGGGGCACGAGGCCAAGCCCGCTTCGGGCACGCCGATTTGCGCTGGAATGCTGCGATCCGGTGGGCTGTGCATCCTCGATCATCGACCAATCGAGATCGTCGGGCGCGCGGTTCAGGTCGATCATGGCACGCGGCGCATGGGCGACAAGCGTGGCCGCACCCGCTAGATCCGCCACGAGAACGGCCAGTTCGTCGACCAGGCGATCCTCAAGCCGCAACTTCGCAATCCCCGGATTGCGAAGCCCCGCTTCGATATCGGCAGGATATGCGCGGCCAGCGTGCGGCGCAGCTATCAGCACCGGAATCCGGGCTTCGCGCACACCGCGGATGCTGAAGGCTGGCGCCCCGCTGCCGGGGATCAGTCCCCCTGAAATTTCGCGCCGCGAATCGCCGTGCAAGGCAGCCTCCCTTTACCAATTGCTGAACCCGATCACCGTGTGTGTCAAAGCAGGGCAAGGTACTGCCATGCCAAAGATTCCTTAAGTGCTGCGCGCTATGAAGGAGGTCTATGAGCGAACCTGTACATTATCGGCGAATCCTCCTCGCAGAGGACGAAGAAGCAATGCGGACCTACCTGACCCGCGCACTGGAAAAAGCGGGCTATGCGGTCGATTCGGTCGATTGCGGTACGGCCGCGCTGCCCTTGCTCGAGAAGGCCGAATACGATCTCCTGCTGTCGGACATCGTGATGCCGGAAATGGACGGCATCGAGCTTGCGCAGCTTTGCAACGAGATCAGCCCCGACACCAAGGTGATGTTCATCACGGGATTCGCCGCAGTTTCCTTGAAAGCGTGTACCGACCAGCCGCAGGCAAAGGTGCTGTCCAAGCCCTTCCATTTGCGCGATCTGGTGCTGGAGGTGGACAGGGTTTTTGCCGATCCGTGCGAGGCACGCCTGTAAAGAACCGCTTTAGGGCCTTGTCTCCTGCTTCCGGCGCGGCTATCTGGCGCGTCCGCCGTCAATGGCGGCACACGCGATGGTGTGGGCGTATAGCTCAGTGGTAGAGCACTATGTTGACATCGTAGGGGTCGCAAGTTCAATCCTTGCTACGCCCACCATC
>CATMNW010000193.1 GCA_950071875.1 uncultured Erythrobacteraceae bacterium
ACCGCGCTGATGCCGTTCCTCGTGCTGCCCTTTGCCAGCGTGATGGACGCGAAAGCGACCGCCAGCGCCTATTATTCGCCGATCCTTTTCCTGATCCTGGGCGGAGCATTTATCGCCTTGGCGATAGAGCGCACGGGATTGCACAAGCGCCTTGCCCTCGCGCTCCTGCGGCTGGTCGGGCAACGCGGCCAGACCGGCGTATTGCTCGCATTCATGGGTACGGCGGCGATCCTTTCGATGCTGATATCGAACACTTCGACCGCGCTGATCATGATGCCCATGGCGATCGCCGTGCTTCGCGGCGGCGGAATGCAGGAGGGCGAAACCGAAGGACTGGCAGGCGCGCTGCCCATCGGTATCGCCTTCGCCGCGAGCATCGGTGGCCTTGGCACTTTGGTCGGATCGCCAACCAATGCCATCGCCGTCGGCCTGCTCGACCAGATGACCGGCACACGCATTACCTTTGCGCAATGGGCCATGTTCGGCTTTCCGGTGGTGGTCATCGGCGTACCCCTGGCGGCAATACTGGTGGCCCGGGTCCAGCAGGTACGCGCCCATCCTTTCGATACCGCGGCACGCGTTTCGATCAGCACCCGCAGCGCCTGGACCAGCGCCGAGAAGCGACTGGTGCCGGTCGTTGCCATCACTTTCATCCTGTGGATGAGCCAGATGCTCATCGCCCCCTATCTCCCGGAAGGATCGCTTACCGATGGCACCATTGCCGTCATGATGGGCCTTGCCTTGTTTCTGTTGCCGGATGGCACCGGCCGGCCCTTGCTGATCTGGGATGAGGCGAACCGTGCCCCCTGGGGCGTGATCATGATGTTCGGCGGCGGGCTCGCACTGGCTGCAGGCATGGGGGCAAGCGGTCTGGCCGACTGGCTCGGCGAGGCACTGCTGCCGCTCGAGAACTGGCCGCTGATCGTCGTCGCCATCGCGGTGGTGGCGATGGTTGTCCTGATAACCGAATTCGCCAGCAACGTCGCCACGGCCAGCGGCATCATCCCGGTTGTCGCGGCGCTGGTAGTGGCTTTGGGAGCGGACCCGGTCCTCCTTGCCATGCCGGCCGCGCTCGCAGCCAGCTGGGGCTTCATGTTGCCCGCCGGGACAGGCCCAAATGCAATCGCCTGGTCGACCGGACATATCCGGATCGAACGTATGGTGAAGGCCGGTTTGCTGCTCGACATTGCCGGTATCTTCATGATCGTCGGCGTCGTATGGGGAATCGCGTCGCTGGTCTGACCCGTCGATTTCCTACGCATGCCGCAGCTGGTAGATACACCTGCATGAAACCGCGACACTTGACCTCGAACCGTCTTTGCACAGTTGCAAAACCGGCCCCGGTCTTTTTTGCCATTGGACAGTGGTCCATGCGGTCCATGTCGACATAGTCGCCGTGGTTGAAACCAACATCGCTCCAACTTATGGACCGGCGGTGTAACACATACCGGCGGCGGAGAAGCGTTCCTGCGGAGGTTAGGAACGGGCGCCCCGACCGGTGGACCTGCTCCCGCCTTCCTGGGGGCTCGATGCAGGAAGGATGTGCTCCATCATGAGCGACAACGATATCGATCCCACCACGCCGCGCATGGCATGCAAGCGCAAGATCCCGCAGGTCAACGGCCGCGACATGAAGCCCAGCACGCTGATGATGGGCCACGGTTTCGACCCGACCCTGTCGGAAGGCAGCCTGAAGGCGCCGATTTTCCTTACCTCGACCTTTGCCTTCCCCAGCGCAGCCGATGGCAAACGCCACTTCGAAGGCATCACCGGCAAACGTCCCGGCGGTGCTGACGGCCTGGTTTATTCGCGCTTCAATGCACCCAACCAGGAAATACTGGAAGACCGTCTGGCGGTTTGGGATGGCGCGGAAGAAGCCCTGTCCTTCTCCAGCGGCATGACCGCGATTGCCGTGCTGTTGCTGGCAGCCTGCAAGGCGGGCGACGTGATTGTTCATTCGGGCCCGCTCTACGCGGCATCGGAAGGCTTCATCGCCAAGACCATGGCGAAATACGGCGTCAGCTTCATCGACTTCCCGGCCGGCGCAACCCGCGAACAGCTCGACGAAGTCATGACCAGGGCCAAGAAGCTTGCCGAGGAAAAAGGCGGCGAAGTGCCCATGATCTACCTCGAAAGCCCGGGTAATCCCACCAACGCCCTTGTCGATATCGAGGCAGTCCGCGATGCCCGCGATGCGCATTTCGATGCCGACAAGTGCTCTATCGCGATCGACAACACCTTCCTCGGCCCCCTGTGGCAGCGCCCGCTGGATCATGGTGCCGACCTCGTGGTCTACTCGCTGACCAAATATGTCGGCGGCCATTCCGACCTCGTCGCAGGCAGCGTTTCCGGCAAGAAACGCTTCATCGATGCGATCCGCATGCTGCGCAACACGATGGGCGGCATCTGCGATCCCAACACGGCCTGGATGCTTTGCCGCAGTCTCGAAACCGTTGAACTGCGGATGCAGCGTGCGGGCGAGAATGCGGAAAAGGTATGCGAATTCCTGTCCAGGCACGCCAAGGTCGAAGGCCTCGGCTACCTCGGCATGATCAAGGATGCGCGCCAGCAGGATATTTACAACCGCCACTGCAATGGCGCCGGTTCGACCTTCTCGCTGCTGCTTAAGGGCGGGGAGGCAGAGTGCTTCCGTTTCCTCGATGCGCTGAAGATCGCCAAGCTCGCGGTAAGCCTTGGCGGTACGGAAACCCTGGCCAGCCACCCTGCCAGCATGACTCATCTGTCGGTTGCCGAAGGGCGCCGCGCCGAACTGGGCATTTCGGACAATCTCGTGCGCATCTCGATCGGCATCGAGGACGCGGACGATCTGATCGCCGATTTCGAACAGGCTCTGGAGGCGGTCTGAACCGCATAGGCTTCCTTGCCTGTGCCGAAACGCTCCCCGGCGATGGACCACGCCGGGGAGACGCTTTCGAGCATGACATCGAAGTCGGGGCACTGCGCCCCGCCTTTGCTGCAGCGGGACTGGAACTGGTGGAACTGGACTGGCGCGCGCCAGTCGACGATTTCTCCGGCATCGACCTGGTACTGTTGGGCACGGCCTGGGATTACCAGGATCACTTCGCCGAATTCCTCCAAAAGTTGGTCGCCCTCGAAAAGGCGGGCATCGTGGTTTGCAACCCGGCCGATGTCGTCCGCTGGAATGGAGACAAGCGCTACCTCAAACAGCTTGCTGATGCGGGTATTCCGACCATTCCGACGCTTTGGCTTGACGATGCCGGCCGCAGCGACATTGCCATTGCGCTCGATGCGTTCGAGGCCCCGCGTGTGGTGGTCAAACGCCAGGTCGGCGCGGGCGGCTTGGGCCAGCAAGCCTTCAGCCATGATGCCCTGCCCCAGCCCGGCTGGCGCATGGGCCTGCCATGCATGGTGCAGCCCTTCCTCCCGAGCGTGGTCGAGGAAGGGGAATACACCTTCGTATTCATCGATTCCGAATTCAGTCACGGTGTTCTGAAACGCGCCGGCAAGGACGATTATCGCATCCAGTCTCTCTATGGGGGATATGAGTGCGACTATGCGCCGGAACCTGCGGATCTTGCGTCAGCGCAAGCAGTGATCTCGGCACTGCCGTTTTCGGACCCGCTGTATGCGCGCATCGACATGGCGCGATTGCCGACGGGCGAACTGGCGGTCATGGAAGCAGAATTGATCGAACCCTATCTTTACCCGGAACAGGGGCCACGGTTGGGAGAATTGCTCGCTTCGGCGGTCGTCAAGCGCCTGCGCTAATCCCTAGTTTTACCCGAAGACCTTGATCAGGTTCCGATACCAATGGTGCAGCACACCCTTGCCTTCGGAATCGGAAGCGGGTTCCGGCTGGGCGGCAACTACGATGGTCTGTCCATCGTCCAGCCCGAGCATGATGGCCGTTTGCGGCCGGAGGCTCCTGGCGAAGCGGACACCCGCTTCCTTCGCCGTCGACCACATCACCTGACCCTGGACGGTATCCCCGTTCGGCATCTCCAGGACGATACTGGCCCCGGGTTCCGTGCGGCCCCGCGCCAGTTCCACGCGGCAACCATTGTGCGACAGGTCAAGCAACCGTGCCTTGATCGGTTGCGCGGGAACGCGACAAGTCAACGAAATATCGGCCGCGATCCTTTCGCGCCGTCTCCGTTCGTTGTTCAGTTCTTCGCCCATTCGCGAAGTAAAACATCAATTCGCGAAGAAAAACCTAACGAGTCTATCCATTCCATTCGCGCCGCTCTTCTGCGGACTTGAGCACTTCATAGGACAGCTGGAGCTTGTGGAATTCCGCTGCCGCTTCCGCATCGCCGGGTTTGACATCAGGATGGACCGCTTTCGCCCGCACGCGATATGCCCTCTTGATGGCAGCGAAATCGACATCCGGCTCCAGCCCGAGCACGTCGAGAGCGCGCATCTCATCTGCGCTACGCGATCCATCACCACTACCGCTCCAGCCATAATGCTGGGCTTCGGCATAGCCGGCATTTTCGCTTTGCTCGGCCTTGGTCCGCTTTTCTTTCTCGGCCTTGTCCAGGCCTTCGAAATAGTCCCACTTGCGATTGTATTCGGCAGCATGCGCCTGGCAGAACATCCACCGTTCCGGACTGTTCGGCGCCTTGGGAGCCGGGCAATCACCCGGCTCTTCACAACCGTGCCGATCGCACAGTCGCACGGTCGTGGTCTCCCGCGAAGAACCATATCCGCGCCAGCGGGGGAAGCCCCAGTCATTCGATCGTCTGGCCTTAGGCATGGCTTGCAAATGTCGTTAGTCGGCTGGGCATGGCGGTCAATCTAGGGGGACTGGCGAAAGGTGCAAGGATGGAGGAACCGGTTTCAAAGTGAAATGTTGCAATGCAACCAAACCTTAATACATCGCCTCTAACAGCCCGCCAAAGAGAAAGACCATGAGCAAGCAACTGACCTTTTCCGCCACTGCCGCAATCGCCGCCATGACCGCCCTTGCGCTGGTCGCAGGTTTCGGCGGGCTGGATGGCGAACGCAGCGATCATCTTGCGGCCAAGGCACCGTTGGTAGGCTTTTCGGCTTCGCGCTAAACCGGATCCTTCGCACAAAACAAAAGGGCTCCCCGAAAAGGGAGCCCTTCGTGTTTGTGCGATCGGCGATCAGTTGATCGTGACTGTCGCAGCGCGGCGGTTCTGCGCCCATGCGCTTTCGTTCGAAGCCAGCGCGACAGGGCGTTCCTTGCCGTAGCTGACGACGCGGATGCGGTTGGCCGACACGCCGAGGCTGACGAGATAGTTCTTCGCCGCATTGGCACGCCGTTCACCCAGAGCGAGGTTGTATTCGCGCGTGCCGCGTTCGTCGGCATGGCCTTCCACGGTGAAGTTCAGCTGTGGGAAGCGGGCGAAATACTGCGCCTGCGCCTGCAGCGCCGCCGCATCGGTGCTGTCGATGTTGAAGCGG
>CATMNW010000194.1 GCA_950071875.1 uncultured Erythrobacteraceae bacterium
AAAGCGGCTGCCACTTCCGGGCCGCCGGTGAAGACCGCGCATTCGTCGGGCGTGAAATATTCTTCCACCAGTTCCTTGGTCAGCAAGCTGGTTTTCTCGGTAAATTCGCTAGGCTTGATCATGGCGCGGTTGCCGGCGGCGAAAACCTGCATGAGGGGGCCGAAGGCAAGATTGACCGGGAAGTTCCATGGGCTCAGTATCCCGATCACACCCTTGGCTTCGTACCGCACTTCGGCCTTGGCGCCGAGCAGACCCAAGGGGAACTGGACATGGCGTTTTTCTGCCCGTGCCCACTTGTCAATGTTCTTGAGACAATATTTGCCGAAATTCACCGTGCTCGCGATGTCCGTGATCATGGACTGGTGCGGGGAACGGTTGCCGAAGTCGGCAGCCATGACCTTGCACAGGTCGTCGCCGTGGTCCTTGAGCAGCTTGATCGCCCGTTCGACGCGGTCCTTGCGCAGCGCCATAGGTTCAGGCCGCATCTGGTGATGGGCGGCCCGCTGTTTGCGCAAGACAGCTTCCATTTCCTTCGTTCGATCGTCAGCCATGGCTCTCTCCGTTTGATATTGCTGCATCGCAGCACTAGGTTATGGGCAACCCGATAGGTCGCTTTCGGCAACCGATATTCCAGAACACAAGGACCAGCACAAGCATGACCCAGTTCAGCGCATCCGATCCCGTCGTCATTCTGTCTTACGCCCGTACCCCGATGGGCAGCATGCAGGGCGCCCTCGCCGGCGTTTCGGCAACCGAGCTCGGCGCGACGGCTGTAAAGGCAGCGGTCGAGCGTTCGGGCGTGGCGCCGGACCAGTTCGATCGGACTTACATGGGCTGCGTTCTTCCCGCGGGTCTGGGACAGGCTCCTGCCCGCCAGGCTTCGATCAAGGCAGGTTTGCCGAAGTCGGTCCAGGCCACCACCGTCAACAAGGTCTGCGGCAGCGGCATGCAGACAGTCATCATGGGCGCGGAAGCGCTGGCCAGCGGCACCGTCGATTATGTCGTTGCAGGCGGGATGGAGAGCATGACGAATGCGCCCTACCTGCTCAAAAAACACCGTAGCGGTGCGCGCATCGGCCACGACACAACCTATGATCATATGTTCCTCGACGGGCTGGAAGATGCCTATGAAGAAGGACGCGCCATGGGCACCTTCGCGCAGGACACCGCCAACGAGTATCAGCTCACACGCGAGCAGATGGACGAGTATTCAATTGAATCGCTCCGCCGCGCCAATGCCGCTATCGAAAGCGGTGCCTTTGCAGACGAAGTCGTCGGAGTGACGTATGCGACGCGTGGCGGCGATGTGACGGTCGACACCGACGAAGCGCCCGGTCGCGGAAAGCCCGACAAGATCCCGACCTTGCGCCCCGCCTTTGCCAAGGACGGAACGATTACCGCGGCGACCTCGTCTTCGATCTCCGATGGTGCGGCTGCAGTTGTCCTTTCCCGCGAAAGTGTAGCAGCGAAGAACGGGCAGGAACCTGTCGCGAAAATCGTTGCAATGGCCGCCCACGCACAGGAACCGAGCGAGTTTACCGTCGCTCCCGTCGGTGCGATCAACAAGGTGCTCGAAAAGGCCGGTTGGTCGGCTGACGATGTCGAACTGTGGGAAGTCAACGAGGCCTTTGCTTGCGTCGCCATGTTCGCCATGCGCGACATTGGCATTCCACATGAAAAGATCAATGTGAACGGTGGCGGCACTGCGTTGGGCCATCCGATCGGCGCAAGCGGAACGCGGATCATCGTCACTCTTCTCAATGCGCTGAAAAACCAGGGCAAGAAGCGCGGCATAGCATCGCTCTGCATCGGCGGTGGCGAAGCGACCGCTGTTGCGGTCGAGCTGGTGGGATAAACGGGCACTTACCCCTTTCGCCCGCGTTGGGTGTCGCGAAAGGGGAAATTTCCATGAACAAGTTCCTGATAGCTGCATCGTGTTTGGTGCTTGCCGCTTGCGGTTCGAACGACGCGGAAGCGCCGGTCGAGCCCGTGGAAACTGCCGATACGACACTCGACAGCACGGCTACGGGCGACGTCACCGGTACCTACGAGGTCCAGATGGCTGACGGCAGCGTCACCATGCAGACGATCAATGCCGATGGCACTTATGTGGATGCAACTGCAGACGGAACACGCGTGGGCGGTGGCTCGTGGCGCACAGGCGATGACGGCGCGATGTGCTTCGATCCGGAAGGAAACGATCCCGAGGAATGCTACACCGGCGGGGCGCCCGGCGAAGATGGCGCCTTCGAAATGCGCGGCCCGGATGGCACGGTCCAGTCTACCGTCCGCAAGGTCGAGGCCGACCCGGACGCCGGAGCGATGGTAGCCCCCGTCGATTAATGGGCTCGACGGGTCGGATTGCACTTTCCGGCCCTCGCATCACGAAGGAATAGCCCGATGCAGCGCACCATCGCCGCCAGTATTGCACTATCGACCCTGCTCGCATCGTGTGGTGAACAGCCTGACGATACCTATGATACGACCGTCCCGGAGTTTGCGGGCTCGCCGGTTTCCCCGGCAGCCTACGTAATGGCCCCCGGTCGCTATTCTATCGAGGGAGCAGACGGCACGGCATATTCGCAAACGCTTCTGCGCACGGACGGTCGTTACATCGACTTCGATACCGACGGCGTGGAAGTAGGTGGCGGAACGTGGCGCGATTATCGCGGAAAAGCCTGTTTCGATCCCGAGGGTGACGGGGAAGACGAACAGGAACGGTGCTGGATCAATTCAGCGCTTGCAGAAGATGGTAGTTTCACCACCACCCGCGACGATGGCACCGATAGCTACACTGTGCGCCCGCTCGACAGCGACGACTAGGGTTCACCCACGCCCCAGAGACGGGACTGGACAACATATCCACCCCTGTTGCCGATCAGGAACTCGCACCACCCGTCTTCGCAGTCGCCCAGTGCGCCAACCACACCGGGTTCCACACGCCACTTTATCGCCGCGTCCCGCGCCGGGCTGGCCCGCATCTCCGTCACACCGTCGCCGATCACCACCGCGCCCCGTTCGGGGCTCAACAGTCGTGCGACGACCCAGCCCCTGATGCCATCGGGATCTTCTATAAGTCGCCAGCCTTCCATCAGGCGTACGACTTTCACCGGCAATCCTGCCCGCCTGTATACCCAATCGATCTTGTAGTCGGCGCTGGGTCCCACGCGCATATTCAGTTCGCTTGCCCGGATGGTGGCCCAGTAAGGCGCTTCGCGATCCTGACCATGGGCGGGCATGGCAAGAGAAAGGAAGACAAGTGCAGGAAGGATGATACGTGCGACCATGTGGTGCATGGATCGTGAAGTTTGTCGCCGCAGTCAACGCCCTTGATCGATGCAATCCTCACTCTGCAAATCCTTGACCACCCCCCTTCCCGGCCATTAGCGGTCCTGACGATATGGAAAGCTCCGAATTGCGCCCCGCCAAACGTATCGACCGAACACCCCGCGTATTCGTCACGCGTCACCTCATGCCGGGTGTCGAGAGCCGCATGGCAGAACTGTTCGACGTGCGCCTGAACGCGGCAAATACGCCGCTGACAAGGGAGCAACTGGTCGAAGCGATGCAGAATTTCGATGTTCTGGTACCGACTGTTACCGATCGCATCGATGCCGAAATGCTTGGCGCAGCAGGCGATGATCTTGGCCTTATCGCGAATTTCGGTGCAGGGACCGAACATATCGATCTCGAAGCTGCTGCGGCGCGCGATATCCTGGTCACGAACACGCCGGGCGTTTTCACCGATGATACTGCTGACCTCGCCATGGCGGGAATCATCGGCGTTCCGCGGCGGATCCGGGAGGGCGTCGAACTGATCCGCAGCGGACAATGGACCGGGTGGACACCGACCGCACTTCTGGGGACCAAATTGGCAGGCAAGGTCCTGGGTATCGTTGGCATGGGACGCATAGGCCAGGCTGTTGCCCATCGTGCTCGCGCCTTCGGGCTGGAGATCGCCTATCACAACCGCAAGCGCTTGCCCGAGGCGGTCGAACGCATGTTCCAGGCGCGCTGGGTAGAAACCCTGGATGAGTTGATGGGCGAAGCCGACATTCTCACCCTTCACTGCCCAGCCGGGCCGAATACGCATCATATGATCGACGCGCGCCGGATCGGCCTGATGAAGGACGGCGCCTGCCTCATCAACACCGCCCGCGGCGATCTCGTCGACCAGGAGGCGCTGATCGCGGCGCTGGAAAGCGGCAAGCTGGCTGGCGCAGGCCTAGACGTCTATCCAGATGAACCGAATGTCGACACACGCCTTATCCGCCACCCCAATGTCATGACGCTGCCCCATATCGGCAGCGCCACGCGCGAAGGCCGCGAGGACAGCGGCCTCAAGGTCATCGCCAATATCCGTATGTGGGCCGATGGGCACCGCCCGCCGGATCAGGTGCTCTCGGGCCTCGACTGAGGGTCAAAACGCTTTTTCGTAGAAGATGTTGAATGCGGTTTCAGTGTATCCGCCGAAGGCGCCGCAGCGTGTGAACCCATTACGTAGGTAAAGGCGATTGGCGGGCTCGAAGGTCTCGCCGGTCCCTGTCTCGAGTAGCAGCCGGGAATACCCCCGCTCCCTCGCAGTCGCCTCGATGCGGTCAAGCAATGCCTGCCCCACGCCCCTTCGCAGGGCATGGTCTTCGGTGCGCATAGACTTGATCTCACCCGCCCTGCCGGAAAGCTCCCTCAGCGCACCGATGCCGATCAGAAGTCCGCCTTCGCGCGCTTCGAACACGGTCACATCGGTCCGGTCCAGCCCACTCAAATCCAGCGCGAAGGACGTACCCGGCGGCGATGCTTCATACATTCGCCGCTGGTGAACCGTCACGAGCTCGCGGACGTCGGCATCGGCAAGACTGGCGATGCCGATCTCCATGATCAGTCCCCCGTCAAAATCCGCTCGACCAGTTCCTTCACCGTCGGGGTGAAGTTGTTCGAGTAGAACGGGTCCTGCTTGAAGCGGTAGGCTGCGTGGCCGGCGAAAGCGAGGTTCTCGTCCGGATCGCCGCCATGGGCGATGTCCTGCAGGGTCTTCTGGATACAGAAACTGCGCGGATCGGCGAGGCGGCCAGTGGTGTGGTTGTCGTGATCCTTCCAGCTCGAAAACTGGCAGTGCGACAGGAACCCCATGCAGCCCTGCTGGTCGGCGCGGATCTGCTCGGCGCTTTCAGGCGTGGTGAAGACAACCGTATCGTCGGGGGTCTTGAGCGCCTCGGTGAAGCCCTCATGCATCCAGCTCTGCGCCTTGCGTTGGTCGCCCGGGTGAACGAAGAAATACTTCGCTTTGCCGTGATCGGCGAGCGGCACTGTGCCCTCTTCCTCGTCACGCTTGAAGATCGGAATCTGACGCTCCGACCTGTGCATGAGGTCATAGAGGAAGGGTGTCTTC
>CATMNW010000195.1 GCA_950071875.1 uncultured Erythrobacteraceae bacterium
GGAATGTTTTATGTTAGTGTTATCCCGTAAAAAAAACGAAAGCATTGTCATCAACGACGATATTACGATTGTCGTTGTGGAGATTCGTGGGGATAAAGTTCGGCTTGGTGTGGACGCTCCCAAGGAAATCCCGGTTCACCGTCAAGAAGTTTACGATGCCATTCACGGTGTCGGCATCGTGCGTGAAAACGACGGGCTCGCGATGTCCAGTCGCAACGCCTATCTGACCCCGGAGCAGAGAAACGCAGCTGCCGCCCTGCCGCGCGAAATGCGCCGCGCCATCATGATGATTTCGGACGGCGGAAAAACGCAGTCGATTCTGAGCGATCTCGTTGATCGCCTCATCGAAGCAGGCTTTGATCATGTAGACTACGCACAGATGCGACGCGGTGACGATCTGGCTTCGCTTGAGAAAGCCGAGAAGGGCAGCCGCCTTTTCGTGGCTGCGAGAATTGGCGGCACGCGGCTCATCGACAATATGGAAATACGTTAGACGAACAAGCTTTCCCGAATGGGGCTGTCATGAAAAAGCCGTTTGGGCTATTGCAGCGCATTGTCGGGACGGGTGCCTAGCAGCACTCAACCTTCGGATAGCACGGGTCGGGTTCATGGCGTCAGTCGGCGCGATGCACCCGACTTTTTCATATTTCGTCAGCGATTAGAGGTTTGTGCCTGGGCCAGCATCGGCAGGGGCTGCAGACCAAAGGGAATTGGAGCGGGTAAGGGGAATCGAACCCCTCTAGCCAGCTTGGAAGGCTGGAGCATTGCCACTATGCTATACCCGCTCGGGCGGTGCGCCAATGCCACCTAAGCGCAGTCCTCGTCAACACGCTATTGCGAGGGGGTGTCACTCTCTGCATCTTCGTCGGAAGAAGCCAGGGTTTCGGCAAGCGTCCGAGTCTCTTCAGGCGCGGGAGTGCCCTTAGCTGCCACTTCGATCTCTACTCGGCGATTCGCTGCCCTGCCTTCTTCATAGGGGGTGCCGTCGGGCAGTGCATTAGGCTGGACTGGGTTCTGTTCACCGAATGCAATAATGGTGATGCGGTCCTCGGACACACCATTGTCCAGCAACCACTCACGCACCGCCGATGCCCGCTCCTGCGAAGCCCGCATATTGGCTTCGTCGCTGCCGCCGGCATCGCTGTGCCCGCGCAGTACGATCGCGCCGCCTTCGGTCACTTGCGGCGAAACAATCACCGTAGCGAGCTCGGCCAAGGCTTCCTCTGTAAGGGTCGTACCTTCCGGAAAGAGTATCTGCGTCTCCAACGGCGATGGCGTGGTAAGTTCCTCGATCGGTTCCACCTGGAACTCGGGTCGAAAAATGGAACGAGCTTCACCGTCGCTGGACTCGACCGGCTCCTGCCGGCCCTCCTGTTCGCAAGCCGCCAGCGCGAGCACTGCGAAAAGCGCTGCTACAGGTTTGATCGTAAATCGGTTCATGCGACGCTCCCCTGTTCGCCATTCTTATTGCGCTTCTTTTCTCTTTTCGCCGCTGCCCCTGCCGCCGTACGTTCCTGCGGCGGGGCGAAACTCACGATGATATCGCCTGCCCGTGGTTCGGGGCGGGCAGCGTGAGTGAAGAAGCGAATTGTACCGCTTTCCCGCACGAGGAGAAGCATGGTTGCCGCCTCGGGCAGTCGCTCTTGCGCAGCTTCGAAATCGAATTCTTCCGACAGCTTCGTTTTCCGGAAAACCCAGCCACGGCCAAGGCGTTCGTTTACGTCTTCAACACCGAACCCGGATTCAAAAATGGCGCGTCCCCGAATGCTGGACGGCAGAGAGTGACGGTCATCATCATCGACTGCATCGCCTAGCTGGAAGACGGTGTCGCGGCCGATTTCATAAGCGAACTCGTTGCAGACCAGCGCATTGTAAGCCTCGTTCTCGGTGGCAGCGACCAGAACCTGATAGGGTGTGAGGTCGAGATTGTGCTCGGTCGCTTCGTTGAGGATCTCGCCGTGATAGAAGGGTAGGCCCTTCTGACGGGCGAGCGCGAGGCGTTGCCAGCTGGAATCGACCACCATGACGGGCGACTTGAGCTCTTTCATCATGACCGCCAAAGAAATCGTCCACGGCGTACTGCCGACGATAAGAATGCCGGGGCGGTTGCTGCCTCGGACGTGGAGGAGACGAGCCACGAGGTCGATCGTGAAGCCATGAGCAACGATTGTGACCACGACGACGGCAAAACTCAGTCCGATCAGGGCCGTGCCATCGTAGCCGATTTCGTCGAGCCTCAGCGCGAACAGGCCGGAAATCGCAACCAGCACGATACCTCTCGGCGCGATCCAGGCCAGGAACAGTCGCTCGTTCCAGGGGACGGAGCTGCCAAGCAAGCTCAAAAGGATCGTTGCGGGCCGAACGAGGAAAAGGATGGCGAGGAGGAACAGGCCAAAGTTCCAATTGAGGTACGATAGCTCCTCGAACTCCAGGCTGGCCGACAGAAGGATAAAAATCCCCGAAATGAGTATCACCGCAATGTTCTGCTTGAAGGGATGGATGCTTCGCAGTGAAGAGATATTCATGTTGGCCAGAGCGATGCCCATGACCGTAACGGCCACGAGACCGGCTTCATGCTCGATCTGGTTCGACAACACGAAAACGACGATCACGGCCGTCAGCAGGACCGGGACCTTGAGATATTCGGGAACCGCACCGCGCGGGAAAGCCCATGCGATTGCAGCGGCGGCTACATAACCGATGAGGCCTGCAAGAATTGCGGCGAGGATAAGGGGCGGAACGACATCGAAAACGCCTGCGCCGGGCGAATCAGCCACTGCGCGGAAATATTCGTAAGCGACGACAGCAAAGAGCGCCCCGATGGGATCGTTTACGATCGCTTCCCACTTCAGGATCGCAGCTGGCCGCGATTTAACCGAAGATTGCCGCAACAAGGGCATGACGACCGTGGGGCCGGTCACCACGAGAATACCGGCGAACAGAATCGCGACAGGCCACTCGAGGCCCCCGATGGAATGCGCTGCAAAAGATCCGAGCACCCACGCAATGGGGCCCCCCAGCAATACGAGCCGCCATACGCCGTCGCCCGCATGGCGCAATTCGCGGAAATCGAGGCTGAGCCCGCCTTCGAAAAGGATCAATGCGACGCCGATGCCGATCATCGGATCGAGCAGGGGTCCAAAGGCGTGTTCGGGATCGAAAAGGCCCAGAACCGGCCCTGCCAAGAATCCTGCGGCAAGCATCATGACGATTGCCGGCCAACCGGTACGCCAGGCGAGCCATTGCGCGCCGATGCCGAGCATGCCGACCATTGCGATGACGAGTGTCTGTTCCATGCCCCTCTCTTGCTACGCCGTTGTTCGCAGCTGCATTGCGCCGCCCTGGGCGCGAACCTTATCAATGCCCGAAGCGGCGATTATATCCAAATACGCCCAGACCGGCGTCAGTCGCCTTCGAATTCCATAAGGCAGTGGACGCCCACCGACTGGGCAGCCAGCTTCTTGCTGCCGCGGAGGTCAGGCAGGTCGATCACGAAGGCGGCCTTTTCGACGTGGGCACCCGATTGGCGAAGGAGTTCGGTTGCGGCCAGCGCCGTGCCTCCGGTCGCTAGAAGATCGTCTACGATCGCGACCTTCTGTCCGTTCGTGACCGAACCGGGATCCATTTCGAGCCGGTCGATGCCGTATTCCAGCTCGTAATCCACCCCGTTTACCTCGCACGGCAATTTGCCCGGCTTGCGAATTGGAAGGAAGGGCAGGCCTAGGCGCGCAGCGACAGCTGCACCGAAGATAAATCCGCGCGCTTCCATTCCGGCAATCGCCTCGCTGCCATCTACTTTCTCGGCAAGCCATTCGATAGAGGCCGCGAACCCCGCGCCGTGGCCCAAAAGAGTCGTGATGTCGCGAAACTGGATACCGGCTTTGGGAAAATCCGGAATTGTCCTGACCAGATCCTTCAAATCCGACGGTGTCATACGACTACTCCCCAGACGAAAACGCCCCCCGCATCATGAAGATGCGAGAGGCGTGAGACGTTTCGATTTGAAGGACGATCAATCGTCCTTGCGCTTTGCTGCGGCCCAGAGCTGCTTCTTCGAGAGATAGGCAAGCACCGTGGCGAACAGGAGGAAAATCAGCACCGGCCAACCGGTCTGCTTGCGCTGGACAAGGGTCGGCTCCGCAGTCCAGGTCAGGAAAGCAGCGACGTCCTGTGACATCTGTTCAACCGTCGCTTCCGTTCCGTCATCATAGGCCACCTGACCGGCAGTGGTCAGCGGCGGCGCCATGGCGAGGTTCAGGTTCGGGAAGTAGGGGTTGTGATGCAGACCCGGTCCGGGCGCAGCTTCGGGATGTTCTTCGAGAAGTTCTGCCGAAGGCGGCCCGTAGCCGGCAAGGAGCGAAGCAACATAATTGGTACCGTCACCGCGCGCCTTGGTGATCAGCGAAAGATCAGGCGGGATTGCGTTGTTGTTCGCTGCGGCTGCCGCGACATTGTTAGGATAAGGCGACGGGAAATAATCCGTGGGAAGGCCGGGACGCGTGGTCGCTTCACCCGTGTTCGGATCGATGCCCGGAACCTGCTTCGATGCAGCGTATGCCTTCACCTGGCCTTCATCGTAACCGATCTGCTCGAGATCGCGAAAGGCCACGAACTTCAGGCTGTGGCAAGCGGCGCAAACTTCATCATAGACTTTGAAGCCGCGCTGAAGCTGCTGGATATCCCACTTTCCGAAAGGCCCGTCGAAGGAATAGGCGATGTCCCTCGGCTTTTCGTAGGGCAGATGGCCCGGCACTTCTTCGGTCATGGCCGCATAGGCGCCAAGGACGAAGGAATAGAGGGCGATGAGGGCAAAGCCGAGGCCAGCGAGAATGGCAACGAGGCGGATGCTGAGAAGCTTGGTCATGTTCTGTCTCGTACTCGCTTAGGCAGCCGGCTGCGTGTTTTCGCCAAGCACTGCCTTGTCGTCCGAGCCGAGCACGGCTTCGGTGATCGAATAGGGCAGCGGCTCCGGCTTCTCGATCTGGCCGACGATCGGCAGGATCACAAGGAAGTGGAGGAAGTAGTAGGCCGTGGCGATCTGGCTGAGCATCACATAAGGCTCTTCAGCCGGTGCGCCGCCGCAGATGAACAGGACGATCATTGCGGGGATCAGGCCGAACCAGAAGAACTTGCGGAACAGCGGACGGTAATGGCCGCTGCGCACCGGCGACTTGTCGAGCCAGGGCAGGATGAACCAGATCAGGATCGACCCGAACATCGCGATCACGCCCAGCAGCTTTGCCGGGATGAACAGGAAATCGACCGTGAAGGCGCGCAGGATTGCGTAGAACGGCCAGAAATACCATTCGGGCACGATGTGTGCCGGCGTCGAAAGCGGGTTAGCTTCGATGTAGT
>CATMNW010000196.1 GCA_950071875.1 uncultured Erythrobacteraceae bacterium
CTTTTCGGTTTCCCGGAAGGGCATCTCCTCGTTCGCGCCGTACACCGAACTGGTCGATGCCATCAGCAGGTGATCCACCCCAAGCTCGCGCGCGCATTCCATCACGTTGAAGGTGCCCACCATGTTGGATTCCAGATAGGCGCGCGGGTTTTCGAGGCTGTAGCGGACACCCGCCTGCGCAGCGAGATGGACGATCACATCGGGCTGGAATTCGTCGCACACCTGCTTCAGCAGTTCAGCGTCTTCCAGCCTGCCCTCGGTGGCTGAAAACGCGTTGTGCTCCGCCAGCATGGCATGGCGGCGCTGCTTGATGCGCACATCGTAGTAATCGGTCATCCCATCGAAGCCGTGGACGCGCCAGCCTTCGGCAAGCAGTTCCTTGGCGAGATGGAAGCCGATGAACCCGGCGGTCCCGGTGACGAGAATTTTTCGCATGATATGATGCCCGACAAAACGAAGTGCGTGGGAAAGGCGACGGGGCGGTGCGCCCCTTCGCAAGGGGTCGATCAGCGCGAGCCGCGCCCTGTGATGACCACCTGCAAGGTGTTGAGCGCGATCAGCAGATCGAGCCAGAGCGAGAAGTTCTTCACGTAGTAAAAGTCGTACTGCAGCTTGCGATAGACATCCTCGGTCGACGCGACATGGCCTTGGTTGACCTGCGCCCAGCCGGTGATCCCGGGCTTCACAATGTGCCGATAGGGATAGAAATCGAGCTCCTGATCGTACCAGTTCGACAGCGAAACCACCTCCGGCCGGGGGCCGATCAGGCTGAGTTCGCCGCGCAGCACGTTTATGAGCTGCGGCAGCTCGTCGATCCGCGTCTTGCGCAGGAAGCGACCGACCTTCGTAACTCGCGGATCACTGTCGACGGTAATCGCGTCCTCGCGTCGATCCTTGCGCTGGTCGCGATGATACATGGTGCGCAGCTTCAGGATCGTGAACGGGCGGCCGCGGAAGCCGACCCTTTCCTGGCGGAAGATCGCCGGTCCAGGACTGTCGAGGCGGATCGCGATGATGGCGATCGCGAGAATCGGCGACAAGAGCACAAGGCCTACCGCGGCCAGCACCTTGTCGGACAGATCCTTCAACCGGAAATAGACCCCGTTGGGCCGCAGCATCCCGAAATTGTTTTCGCTCAGGTGATCGATCCGCACCCGCCCGGTAAGCGATTCGGACACCTGCTTCACATGGTAGACCGCGGCCCCGCGTAGCGCCGCCCGGGCTATGGCGCGTTCCCATTCGGGTGAAAGGTCGGCATGCAGATCGACCACCAGGTTATTGGTGGTTTCCGCGTCTTCCGGCCTTTCGCACAGGCGATAATAAAGCTTGGGCATTTCGGCCAGCAGACGCGCGGTCAGATCCCCCGGCACGATCATCATCGGTTCGGTATTGGGGTGGCGAAAAATAACGTTGAGAACCCAGGTCATCGCCACCGATGCCGCAAAGCCGAGTGCGAGAAGCGGCACGCTGTACGGAAGCCTGAAATAAAGCAGCAGTCCGAGCATCCCCAGATTGGGCAGCAAAAAGGCCTGCAGGATGAACGCATAGCGCCGTGCGCCGGGAAACAGGCGGAGGTTGCGGTAGTTCAGCAGGCTAAGCGTGGTGGCGCAAAACGTGAAGAAAACCGAATTAACCACCCACGGGCTGTCGATCTGCGAGCCAAGGGCAAGGCCCAGAGCCAGCTGCAGCAAGGCCACGGTTCCCAGGATCAGCGGCATCTGAAACCGGAACTTGTCGAGATAGAGGTGCGGCTGCAGTCCCAGCTGTGCCTGATAGTCCACGTTCAGCTCGCGCCCGGCATGGCTATCCTGCTCGGGCTCCAGGCCCGGGATTACGGGATCGGTCTGGAGATAGTCCGACAGACCAGGCTCCGTCGCCGCGTGAGGGTCTTGCGAAGACGCCGGTTCGTTAGCTTCGATCAAAGCCTGCGCCCCTATCTGGCGGTCCGTTACCTGTGCGGAATGTGTCCGAAGAGTGCCAAGCATAGTCCGTCCAGCCGTCAAATTCCAGTCTATTGCAACGTCCCAATTGGTTACGCCGCGAAGATCAGAGCGACCAATACGTGTAGCCCGTTGGAATCGCACCAGGATCGAGTGCCGATTTGATGTCTGCAACGATACCGCCATCGCGCAGCGAATCCACGATCAGGTCATCAATCCGCCCCGTATAAGCCCGATGGGGGACGGCGTAGATCAGGGCATCGAGATCGGTGAACGCGTCGAGATCGGCCAGCGCAATGCCATAGTCCTCTTCGAACTCCTCATTCGACGCGAGCGGATCGTGACACACCGCATGCATGCCGAAGGTGCGCAATTGCTGCAAAAGTTCGGCCGATTTGCTGTTGCGCACATCGGGCACGTTTTCCTTGAAGGTCGCGCCCAGCACGCCAACCCGCGCGCCCTGGATGGAGGTCCCCGACGTTGCCATCAGGCGCATCAATTCGGTTGCGACGTAGCGGGGCATGCCATCGTTGATTCTGCGCCCGGCCAGGATAACCTCCGGATGGTAGCCCATCCTTTCGGCATGCGCCGTGAGGTAATAGGGATCGACCCCGATGCAGTGCCCGCCGACGAGCCCCGGGGTGAAGGGCAGGAAGTTCCACTTCGTCCCCGCTGCGGCGAGCACATCGGCCGACCGGATGCCCGAAAGATGGCAGATTTTCGCCATCTCGTTCATCAGGGCGATGTTGATGTCGCGCTGGGTATTTTCCAGCACCTTGGCCGCTTCCGCCACCTTGATCGATGAGGCACGGTGGACCCCGGCATCGATGATCGCTTCGTAGGCTGTCGCTACCAAGTCGAGTGTTTCGGCGTCCTGCCCCGACACCACCTTCACGATCTGGTCGATCGTATGGACCTTGTCGCCCGGATTTATCCGTTCGGGGCTATAGGCGAGTTTGAAATCCACTCCGGCGGTCAGGCCGGATGCTTCTTCCAGAATCGGGCCACAAATATCCTCGGTGGCGCCGGGGTGCACGGTCGATTCGAAGACGATGGTAGATCCGGCGGAGAGATTCGCGCCGACTGTCCTGCAGGCGCTCTGCAGAATGGTGAAATCTGGATTGCGATCGATGTTGATCGGCGTGGGCACGGCAACCACAATGAAATTGCATTTCGCGATCGCTGAAGCGTCGTTGGTGAACACCAGGTCGACTTGCGCAAGCTGCTCGCCCGTCAATTCGCCTGTCGAATCCTGACCACGGGTAAGTTCGTCGACGCGCGCTCGCGAGATATCGTACCCGATCACGCCGTCGAATTTGGCGGCGAAGGCATGCGCAACCGGCAGGCCGACATATCCGAGGCCGACAACGCAAATCCGATAATCTTGGGTTCTGGTGGACATGGTCATCCTGATATTTTTGCCGTCATTTCAATTCGGATACCGAGGGCGGGCGGGTCCGCTTAGCGTGGGTTTGCGAAAATTGCATGTCGAAATAAACCGGGGCCACGCGCGCTGAGGGCGTTTCATCCTGCCCACCCTTGCTGGGCTCAAGCCAGCAAGGTCTCGACGACTTGCTCCAGCGATGTCTGCCATGGCGGGCTTTTCAGCCCGAATGTCCGTTCAAATTTCGTGCAATCGAGGCGCGAGTTCGCCGGACGGCTGGCCCGTGTCGGATATTGTGCCGATGTGATCGATTCGACGTCGCAGTCGGGTCCGCCATGCGCCGCGCCAGCTGCAAAGATCGCACGTGCGAACGTCGCCCAGTCCGTCGCCCCGGTGCCGGCAAAGTGATAGACCTGGTCGATCCCGTGACGGGGATTCTCCTGCCAGCGGTCGGCCACTGCCAGCAGCGCGTGGGCGATGTCGAGCGCGCAGGTCGGATTGCCGTGCTGGTCGCTGACGACACCGAGCGTATCGCGCGTTTCCGCAAGACGCAGCATGGTCTTGACGAAATTGTTGCCGAACGGGCTGTAGATCCACGCAGAGCGCACGATCGCGTAGCTGGCACCCGATGCAGCAAGCGCCCGCTCTCCCGCCAGCTTGCTCTTGCCATACACGCCGATAGGCTGTGTCGGGTCGTCCTCGCGCCAAGGGTGGTTTCCGCTGCCATCGAATACGTAATCGGTCGACAGATGGATTACCGGAGCTCCGATGGCTGCCGCCGCACGACCGATCACGCCCGGCGCCTCCCCATTGATCGCCATCGCGAGATCGGGCTCGTCCTCGGCCTGGTCGACCGCGGTGTACGCAGCGGCGGAAATCACGAGATCGGGGTGTACCTGCGCGATCGTGCGCGCGATACTATCGCCGTCGGCAAGGTCGAATTCGGGCCGCCCCGCGAAGACCAGATCGCGGCCCGCGCCTTGCTGTGCGAGCGACCGGGCGACCTGCCCGTCGCGCCCGGTGACGAGGATTTTCACGCGCTGTCCGCACCCAGTCGCTCGCCCGCATATTTGCCGGAGCGGATCGGACCCCACCACCATTCGTTTTCGAGATACCAGTCGATGGTCTTGCCAAGGCCGCTCTCGAAGGTTTCCTGCGGGCTCCAGCCGAGTTCACGCGCGATCTTGCTGGCATCGATCGCATAGCGGCGATCGTGCCCCGGCCGGTCCGCCACGAAGGTGATCAGATCGCGGCGCGATGTGCCGTCAGCCAGAGGGCGCCGGTCGTCCAGGGCATCGCAAATCGCCTCCACCACCGCCAGGTTGGTGCGTTCCTGATTGCCGCCGATATTATAGCTTTCGCCCACCACGCCGGTGGTCAGCACCGTGACGAGGGCACGTGCGTGATCGTCGACGAACAGCCAGTCGCGCACGTTGTCGCCGGTGCCGTAAACCGGCAGCGGTTTGCCTTCGAGAGCGTTGAGGATGACGAGCGGAATGAGCTTTTCCGGGAAGTGGTACGGCCCGTAATTGTTCGAACAATTGGAAAGCACCACCGGCAGGCCGTAGGTTTCGTGCCAAGCGCGCACGAAATGGTCGCTGGCGGCTTTCGATGCCGAATAGGGAGAGGACGGGGCGTAGGGCGTCTCTTCGCTGAACAGGCTGTCGTCGAAGTCGAGATCGCCGAACACTTCGTCTGTCGAGATGTGGTGAAAGCGGAAGTCTGCCTTCTTGGTCCCCTCAAGGCCGCGCCAGTATTCCAGCGCGGCATCCAGCAGGCGGAATGTGCCGACCACGTTGGTCTCGACAAAGGCCCCGGGCCCGTCGATCGATCGATCGACATGGCTTTCGGCGGCGAGGTGCATGATCGCATCGACTTGTTCTTCGCGCAGCAGACCAAGCACCATCTCGCCATCGAGGATATCGCCCTCGACGAGCCGGTGGTTGGGCGCATTGGAGATTGTCCTCAGGCTTTCCGGGTTGCCCGCATAGGTCAGCTTGTCGAGGTTGATGACCCGCTTGCCTT
>CATMNW010000197.1 GCA_950071875.1 uncultured Erythrobacteraceae bacterium
ATGGGGCGGGCACGGCCACGACCCGGTGCCATAGCGCTTGCGACCGGCACTGTGTTGAATTAGCAATACACCTGTCCCACATCACAGATTATCGAATTACCGAACAGGACCGATCTTGGACAACCAGCGTAACCTGATCCTCGCCATTGCGCTTTCCTTCCTGCTGCTGGTCGGCTGGACGTCGGCGATGGACTATCTCTACCCGCAGCCGGAAGAAGCGCTGGTGGACGACCGTGCCGATACCCCCTCGGAACAGGCGGAACAGGCGACGACGACCGAACATTCGCGCACCGGTGGTCTCGTCGACCCGGCGATGCGCGCGCAGGAAGTGGCCGATCTCAAGACCGCGCTCGCCAGCCCGGACCGTGTCCGTATCGACGCGCCCAGCGTGGCCGGATCGATCAACCTTCGCGGCGGCGTAATCGATGATGTGGTCCTGAAAGGCTATAACGAAACGACAGAAGACGGCAGCGAACCGGTCCGCCTGTTCTCGCCCATGGGCACGCCTGCCCAGCAATTCGCCCAGTTCGGCTGGGTCGGATCGAACCTCAAGGTGCCGGGGCCGCAGACGCTGTGGGAAGCCGATGGCGAAGTGCTCTCGGCGGAAACGCCCGTCACGCTCACGCATGACAATGGCGAAGGGCTGACCTTCTCGATCCGCTATTCGATCGACGACCAGTACATGATCACTGCCGAACAGGGTGTGGCGAATGCCGGCGGCAACCCGGTCGTCGTCCAGCCGTTCGGCCTCGTCAATCGCACCAGCCGCACGGCCAGCGAAGACCTGTGGATCGCCCATTCCGGCCCCATCGGCGTGTTCGCCGATGCCGCGGAATACGATTACGATTACGACGATATCGACGAAGCGCAGCGCGTTTCGCCCGAAGGCCGGACCAGCTGGGTCGGCTTTACCGATATCTACTGGCTTTCGGCCCTCGTCCCGCAGGATGACAGCGCACCGCAAACCACCTTCCGCGCGATGGGCGATGAAACCTATCGCGCCGACATGATCTACGAAGCAACGACGGTTCCGGCCGGCAATGCGCTGACGGTCAGCAGCCGGCTGTACGCGGGCGCCAAGGAAAGCGCCGTCCTGGACAGTTACGAGGATGCGGGCCTGCAGAAGTTCGGCCTGGCGATCGACTGGGGCTGGTTCCGCTGGTTCGAAAAGCCGATGCTGTGGTTGCTGCGCACGATTTACGATGCGGTCGGCAATTTCGGCATCGCGATCATCGCGCTGACCTTCATCGTACGCGGGCTGATGTTCCCGATCGCGCAGAAGGGCTTTGCCTCTATGGCCGAAATGAAGGCGATCCAGCCGAAGATGAAGGCCATCCAGGAGAAGTACAAGGACGACAAGCCCAAGCAGCAGCAGGAAATCATGGAGCTGTACAAGAAGGAGAAGGTGAACCCGGTTGCCGGCTGCCTTCCCATGCTGCTGCAGATCCCCGTGTTCTTCGCGCTGTACAAGGTGCTTTATCTCGCCATCGAGATGCGTCACCGCGACTTCCTGTGGATCCCCGACCTTGCCGCGCCCGATCCGGCCAACCTTGCGAATGCGCTGTCGCTCGTCGGCATCCAGGTGCCCGGCTGGCTGATGATCATCTTCGGCCTCGGCGTGCTCGCCGTGCTGCTCGGCTTCACCATGTGGCTGACCTTCAAGCTGAACCCCAGCCAGATGGACCCGATGCAGCAGAAGATCTTCGACATCATGCCGTGGATCCTGATGTTCGTGATGGCCCCCTTCGCAGCCGGTCTGCTGCTTTACTGGGTGACCTCGAACATCCTTACCGTGGCGCAGCAGAAGTACCTGTATTCCAAGCATCCGCAGCTCAAGGCCGCGGCTGAAGAGGAAAAGGCGAAAAAGGCTGCCGAGGCGGCGAAGGCAGGCTGATGACCGAAGAAGAAGCCGCGATCCGGGCCGAACTGGAAAAGCGGGCGAACAAGCTGTTCTCGGGCCGGGTGGACTTCCTCCTTTCGGCTCCGCAGCTCAAATTCCTGCCCGAGCCGACCGTGCCGGAAATCGCGTTTTGCGGACGCTCGAACGTCGGCAAGAGTTCGCTCATCAATGCGCTCACGGGCCGCAAGGCCATTGCGCGCGCTTCGGTCACACCGGGCCGCACGCAGGAACTGAACTTCTTCGAAGTGGGCGAGCCGACACTGTTCCGCCTGGTCGATATGCCCGGCTACGGCTTTGCCAAGGCCCCGGTCAAAGTCGTCGACAAGTGGAAGAACCTCGTGAAGAATTATCTGCGCGGCCGGCCGGTGCTGGCGCGCACGCTGGTGCTGGTCGACGGGCGTCACGGCCCGAAGGATGTCGATCGTGAAATGATGAAGATGCTCGACGAGGCAGCCGTGGGCTACCGCGTCGTGCTGACCAAGGCCGACAAGATGAAGGCGAGCGAGCTTGCCAAGATCATCGAAGCCACCGAAGCCGAAGCGCGCAAGCACGTTGCCGCCTATCCCGAAATCCACGTGACCAGCGCGGAAAAGGGCATGGGGATCGGCGAATTGCGAGCGGCGGTTCTAGGGGATGCGGGGGTTTAGCCCGGGTACTGTTTCGCGTCCGTCGTGTCACTGTGCGAAGGACAGGATCTGGGGTGGGAAGCGGACGCCAACGCAGCGTGCAACAACCTCCCTGTCGAGTGGTCAGAACCAGAAGCGAATCCCTACCAGGATGGCCAGGCCGTCGGCGTCTTTTCCGGCAGCCCTGCTAAAGTCTGCGGTCTTCCCGGTCGCGGCTTCGTATTCCACGCCGATGTAGGGGGCAAATTCGGGTACGAACTCGTAGCGTAGCCGCGCGCCCACCTCGACCTTCGACAGGCCCGCACCCACGCCGCGTTCGGGAATGTCCTGCGCGGACAGTTCGGCCTCGATGCGCGGTTGCAGGATCAGCTTCTGCGTGAACTTCATGTCGTGCTCGGCTTCGATCCGCGCGGTGATGTCGCCGTCGTCGGATATGAAGGTCGCGGCGTCGAAATGGATCATGTAGGGCGCAAGGCCCGCCACGCCTACCGCAAGGTGCGCCGTGGTTTCCGGTTCCACATCCACGCGGACACCGGCCTGCAAATCCACGAACGGGCCGATGGCATGGCCCCATAACAGTTGCATTTCGGCATCCTCGACGGCGCCGCCGTCAAGCTCGCCTTCGGTCTTGAATACGATCTTGTCGATGGACGTACCGTACCAGGCGCTGACGTCCCACAGATAGGCGTCATTTCCATCGGAAAGCCGCGCTTCCAGCCGCTCGGCAAGCACCGTGCCGGTGGTCATGTTGCCGTGAGAGGCGTGGTTGTAGGCGCGGGCGGCGGTCATGTGTTCGCGGTCGAAGAACAGCTCGGCGGCATGATCCGGCCCTTCGAAAGCGCGCGGCGGAGGCGGGCCTTCGGGGATTTCCATGCCGCCGTGGTCCATTTGCGAATGGTCCATTTCCCCGTCGTTCATAGACGAGCGGTCCATCTGGGAATGGTCCATCTCGCCGTGATTCATGGACGAGTGGTCCATTCCCTCATGTTGCGAGTGATCCATCCCCTCGTGTTGCGAGTGGCCCATCTGGCCATGCGCGGAATGATCCTCCTGCGCCGGGGCTTCGTGGCCTTCGTGCGCGGAATGGTCCTGCGCGGCGGCAGGTGCGGCGATCAGCGCGGCGGTGGCGAAAAGCAGGGCGCGCATCAGGCGTCTCCCTCTTCGGGGAAGGGGCGCACGGTTACGGTCTGCATCATGCCTGCGTGCATGTGGTAGAGCAGGTGGCAGTGGAAGGCCCAGTCGCCCGGCTCGTTCGCCGTCAGGTCGAAGGTCGCCGTTCCGCCCGGTTGCACCACCACCGTGTGCTTCAGCGGCTGGTTCATCATGCCAGCACCGTTCACCAGTTCGAAGAAATGGCCGTGCAGGTGGATGGGGTGCGCCATCATGGTGTCGTTCACCAGCTTCACCCGCACCCGCTCGTCGTAACCGAAGCGGATCGGATCGTCGGTGACGGCGCTGAACTGCTTGCCGTCGAACGACCACATGTAGCGATCCATGTTGCCGGTGAGGTGGATTTCCATGCTGCGCGTGGGCATCCGATGAGGGTTGGCGTTCTTCGCCTTGAGATCGGTGTAGCGGAGCACGCGATGGTCGACGCTGTCGAGGCCGAGGCCGGGGAAATCCATCCGGTCCATCGGCATCGGCGCGACCATGTCAATGCCGGGCCCGACTTTCACATCGGACGGCAGTAACGAGGTGTCGCGCATGGAATGGTTCATGCCACCACCTGCATTGCGGGTGCCATGATCCATGCTTTCCATGTTTTCATGGCCCGAATGGTCCATCCCTTCCATCCCTTCCATACCGCCCATACCCATATTGGCCATGGTCAGCGTCACCGGCTCACGCAGTGGCGGCGGTGTGGCGCGGTGGCCCGCGCGTGAGGTGAGGCTGGCGATACCCATGTCGGAGCGGTCCATTGCCTCGGCGACGAAAGCGTGGCTGCCTTCGGCGGGCTGGACGATCACGTCGTATGTTTCGGCAACGCCGATCTGGAACTCGTCCACCGGCACCGGGTCCACTTCCTGCCCGTCCGCGGCAATTACGGTCATTTGCACGCCGGGAATGCGCACGTTGAAGAAGGTCATGGCGGAACCGTTGATGATGCGCAGGCGCACCCGCTCACCCGGTTCGAACAGGAATTCGAGGTTGTCGGCCGGTCCGTGGCCGTTGACCAGGAAGGTGTAGGTGGTGCCCGTCACATCCGAAATGTCGCGCGGATTCATCCGCATCGCGCCCCACATCAGCCGGTCATCAAGGCTCATCTCGCCGCTGCCGACCGTCATCATCTGGCGATTGAAGTAGTGTTCGCCCACGTGGAGCATCCGGGCGATCTCGTGCGGATGACGCGGGGTGAACTCGCTCAGCAGCACAACGTAATCGCGGTCGTACCGGTTGTCCGGCATGTGGTGGGCATGCTCGCCCTCGATTACGATCGGGCCGTAGTGACCCGCCTGTTCCTGGAGGCCGGAATGGCTATGCCACCAGTAGGTGCCGGTCTGCCTTACGGGGAAGCGGTAGGTGAAGGTCTCGCCCGGACGGATACCGGGGAAGCTCACACCGGGCACGCCATCGAACTGGAACGGTAACAGCAGGCCGTGCCAGTGGATCGAGCTGTCTTCGTCGAGATTATTGGTGACGTTCAGCATCACGTCCTGCCCTTCGCGCAGGCGGATCAGCGGACCAGGCACCGTTCCGTTGACGGAAACGGCATGGCCGCTGCGCCCGCCCGTGCTGAAATGGTGGTTGCCGATGGCGAGGTCGATCTTCGCACCCGACACCTCGCCGAAGCCGTTCCGGGCCGGAGT
>CATMNW010000198.1 GCA_950071875.1 uncultured Erythrobacteraceae bacterium
GCTTCAGCGCTTCGGGCCACGGGCTGGTTTCAACGTCCTCCGCATCCGGAAATGGTTTGCCCCCGGCGCGGGTCCAGCGATCGACGCCCAGTTCGGTCAGGGCCGGTGCGACATCGCCTTCCATCATCATCGTCGCATCATGCCACGGACCATAGAGACTGCCGCGCGGTGTCTTGCGACGCGGGTCGACTTCCTTGTGATCCCGCGTGTCCCATCGCTTGTCGGTCATGTCGATCCCGCCACACACCGCGACCTTGTTATCGAGGATGGCCAGCTTCTGGTGATGCGTGCAACCGACAGGATGCGCGGAATCGAATTTGAAGGTTATCCGGGGATGGCGCATCCAGCGCAGCAGATCATACCACATCGCGGCCCTGCCGACCGTCGACAGGGCGCCCACGCTCCACTTCAGGATACGAATATCGAGCTTCTTGCGCTTGCGGGCCAGCCACGCGATGAAACTTCCGAGACGGGAGGGAAACCCGCGCTTCCACGGTCGCTGCCACCAGCGCCGTCCGCGAGACAGGTGGATGCGGGTGTCGAAATCCCACCCGATCAGGAAAATCCGCCGCCTCGAATTGAGCATGGCTTCCTGCATGAATGCGAAATAATCGGCGGCATCCACGATGACGCTCGCCCTCGTCGCATTCACATAGCGCCAGACACCCGGCTCAACCGACGGGTCGAGCCGGGAAACCCGTTTGGGGTCGGGACTGTCGGTATCGCTCATATGCCCTCCCCGGCCCGTGCTATTCCTTGGCTTCTTCCTTCTTTTCCGGGGTCACCTCGGCTTCGGCCTTTTCCTCTTTCTTCCGGCGATCGAAAACACGTTCCATGTGCTCCATGTCGTCTTCATCGAGGTACTTTTCAAAGTCGGGGAAGTGATCTTCCTCCTCTTCGTTGATGTGGTGGCGATACTGGTGGTCGAAGTTCTTGAACTTGGTCAGCCAACCGCCTTCGGACATATCGGTCGCCGCAAGATCGTTGAGTGCTTCCTCGATCTCGTGATGCTCCGCGACGGAGTGGCGCGTCTCGCCCGTAGTCGGCGGCTTGCGCAGCATGGTTGAATACAGCGCTTGTTCTTCGGCGGCTGCGTGGGACTTGAGTTCCTTGGTCAGTTCCGTGAACAGGCTTTCGCGCTCTTCGCTGTCACCGCTCGTTTCCAGCAGCTTGTCGAGCAGCTCGCGATGCTTGTCGTGGTCTTTCTTGAGGCGTGCGAAAATTTCGGTGGCGTCGGTCATCTGGAACATTCTCCTTCGCCAGATGAACAGGCCAGCGGCTGCTGGGTTCCGAACGCGTGCCGGTATAGCGACAGGAGCATGGGTAGAGAGCCAATTTGTGACCTGCGGGCTTGTTCGCTCCATTCGACAGACCCGCATCGACATAACCGCAACCAAAAAAGCCCACGACCCCGATCGGGGGTCATGGGCTTGTTTGGCGCGCCAGGAAGGATTCGAACCTCCGGCCGCCTGATTCGTAGTCAGGTACTCTATCCAGCTGAGCTACTGGCGCGCTTGGAGGGCGCCACATAGGCAGGCACTCCAGCCTTGGCAACACCTAAATCGTGCTTTTTGCGAAGAGCTGCCTTGCAAGTTCCACATCGAGCGGTGGCTTATCCAGTCGCTCGACCTCTTGCGGCAGGAACCATCCAACCTCCCCGCCCTCCAACGCGGTCATGTCGGACCCGTCCCAGACACTTTTGTAAAGGAGTATGACAATCGGAGATTGGCCAGTTTCGCCTGGCTCGTCAGCAAATCCGGAAGGCGACAGACCAGCCCTGTCGAGCTTCAGATCGAGCTCTTCGACGATCTCCCGAACCAGCGCATCGCGCGGTTTTTCGCCAGTTTCGACCTTGCCTCCGGGAAATTCCCATAGCCCCCCATGATGCTTCCCAAGCGGACGGCGATGCATGAGCCAGCGCCCGGCGCCATCGCTGAGTGCAAGTGCGACCACGCAGGTCCATGTCGGTTTTCTTTCCAACTTCGGCAGCGTCCTAAACCTTTTTTTAACGGGATCGCCCGTAATCGTTCAATGTCAGCTCAGACAAGTGACGAAATGGGGCATCGAAAAATGGTCAAATTCCTACGCAAACTAGGACGCGACACACGCGGTGCAACTGCAGTCGAATATGGGCTGATACTTGCTCTGGTTTTTCTTTCCATGGTGGGCGCGGTGCAGTCATTCGGCACCGAAGCAATCACGATGTGGAGCAAAATCGAAGCGTCCGTCATTGCCGCATCGGGGGTTTGAGGGACTGAAAAGTAGCTCGAAGAAGTTAGGATTTTTTCAATAACTTCGGGTCATTAAGCAAAGTCGCTCGAACCATTATTTTCGGGGCGAGCCGGGAACGAAGACTGAACCAGGAGACATCACATGAAGTTTTTCAACAAGCTGCGCCGCAACGAAGAAGGTGCAACCGCCATCGAATACGGCCTCATCGCTGCCCTGATCGCCGTTGCTGCGATCACCGCCATGCAGAGCCTCGGCAACGAGCTGAGCACGACCTTCAACAAGGTTGGCACCACGATGAGCTCGTCGAACGTCTAATAGACGAAGCGAACAGCTTTACAGTCAAGGCGGCGAGGGAAACCTCGCCGCCTTTTCTTTTGTGCGGAGCGTTCCTGAGAAAGCTCAGTTACCGCGTACGACCACTTTGACCTTCTGCCCGGCAGTAAGGCCTTCATTCGAAGTCAGTCCGTTGAGGACGCGGAAGCGTTCGACCTGATTGTCGCTGTAAGCCATCCGGCTTGCCAGCGAATTTACCGTGTCGCCGCTGCGCACGGTCACCACGTCAATGACACGCGGAATTACGCCTGCAGCGGTTTGCGAATCGATCCGGCGCATCGAACCGAACATCTGGTTGAATGTTCCGGACTGCCCCGCCGGTGTAATGGCGAGGAAGTGATACGCGCGATCGTTCGCGAATTCATAGGCGAATACGGTTACGTCCACCTGCCCGCTACCCGATTGCACGCGGGCCGTGCCGTAAGCAGCAGGGAGCCCGTTGACGGTCGTTTTCTGGATCGACTGCGGTCGGATCTGCTGTTGCTGGCTCAACCCGGAAAATACGCTGGTAACGTAGCTGTCGAGGTTGTTGCTATATGGCGCGAGGCTGAATTGCGGCTGCCCGCTCTGGCCCTGGATCGTGACCGCGCGGGTCCCGTTGACCATGTAGAAGCCCTGCGGTGCGGTGAAGGCAAGACGCAGTTCCGGATGGATGAACTGCCGCCCTTCGACAACGCCTTGCGCGGGATCATCGCCATAAACCAGGCCATCGATGCGTGTGAGGAAGGTGTCGCGATTGGTTACGCCGCCCGAAGATCCGGTGGCATTTGCCTTCGACAGCGCGGTCTGAACGCGGCTTGCCGGGTCCGGGTGGGTCGAAGCCCATTCCGGGATCTGCGCGTTGTCGCGTCCCTGCACACGGGCATCCAGGGCATTCTGCAGCGCGAGGCTCTGAAGAACGGTGCCCATTGCACGCGGATCGTAGCCGGCTTGGTTAAGGTACCGGATGCCCAGTTCGTCAGCCTCAAGTTCCTGACCGCGCGAGAAGCGCAGGGTGAGAAGCTGCGAACCCTGCAGCAGCGTTTCGCCAACCTGTTGTCCAAGCCCGCTATTACCGAGCAGGATGCCTGAAAGGATTGCCCCGGCCGCGCCGAGCAGGGTGTTCTGCTGAGCCTTGGCTTGTCGGCGCTGGGAATGGCGCGCCGCAACGTGCCCGACTTCGTGGCCAAGCACGCCTGCAAGCTCTGCTTCATTGTTCATCAGCGCCACCAGTTGGCGGGTGGTGTAGATATAGCCACCCGGAATGGCGAAAGCATTGTTCACCGGGCTGTTCAGCATCGAGACCGTGAATGATTCGCGCGCGTTGCCAAGACCTGACTGAACGGCGATGTTCTTACCCACCTGCTCGACATATTGCGCCTGGCTTCCGGTCATCGCACCGCCAAATTCGGCCAGCAGCTGAGGGTGCGCCTGGGCGCCGGTCTGTGCCTCGCTCTGGGTGATAGGCGCCGAGGCGCTCGGAATTTCTCCTCCGCCCATGCAACCCGCAAGCGCGAGCGAAAGGGCGGTGAGCGAAGATGCGGCAGTGAGTTTGATACGCGACATGAAAGTTCCCCGATTGCCAGCCGGTCCTGCCTTGCTTTCGGACAAGGCGGAGCGACCGTGTTCGTTTACGGTAAGCAGAACAGGGGAATGCTGACCTTTGTTCCCGCCCCTTCAAGGGCTTCGGGTCAGCTCGCCAGTGTCAGGAAGCGTTCTTCGCGCAGCCGCTTGAGTTCGTGCGGTGCATAGCGACCCAGCATGTCGAGCTCTTCGCCAATAGCTGTGCCAAGCGCATTCGCAGCGGCCTTGGGATCGCGATGCGCACCGCCAACCGGTTCTGGCACGATCCTGTCGATCACGCCGAGTTTTTCGAGGTCCTGTGCAGTGACCTTCATGGCTTCGGCGGCATCAGGCGCCTTTTCGGCGGTGCGCCACAGGATCGAAGCGCAACCTTCGGGAGAGATTACCGAGTATACCGCATGTTCCATCATCAGCACGCGTTCCGCGCTGGCCAAGGCCACGGCGCCGCCCGATCCGCCCTCCCCGACAATCGCGGCCACCATGGGGACCGGAAGTGCCAGGCAGGCTTCGGTCGAGCGGGCAATGGCTTCGGCCTGGCCGCGTTCCTCCGCTTCGACGCCCGGAAATGCACCCGAGGTGTCCACCAGCGTGACAACCGGAAGCCCGAAACGGCCCGCCATTTCCATCAGGCGGATCGCCTTGCGGTAGCCTTCGGGTTTGCCCATGCCGAAATTGTGCCGGAGCCGGGATTCGGTGTCGTGCCCCTTCTCGTGGCCGATCAGCACGACCCGGCGCTCGCCGAGCTTCGCCAGCCCGCCGATGATCGCCTCGTCCTCGGCGAAGTAGCGATCGCCGCCGAGCGGGACGAAATCGTCGAAGATGTTGGCGACGTAATCGCGGAAGTGCGGGCGGCCCGGGTGGCGGGCGACCTGGGTCTTCTGCCACGGGCTGAGCCGCGCATAGGTCCCGCCGAGCAAGGTCGCGCGCTTCTCGCGCAGTTTTTCGATCTCGCCCGAAAGGTCGACGTCCTCGCCGGACGCGCTTTCAAGCTCGGTGATGCGCGAATCGATCTCCGCGATCGGTTTCTCGAATTCGAGATAGGATGCCATGCGGACCCGCTACCGCCCCCGCCCGCGCGCCCCGGTCCCGATACGTTCAGCGGCGGAGGGATCGACTCGATTGGCATCGCAGACGAAAGGGACGCTGTTCCGGTGATGGAGTCGTATGTCGAGCGGCTGCTCGCTCTTTGCCGCAGATACCC
>CATMNW010000199.1 GCA_950071875.1 uncultured Erythrobacteraceae bacterium
CAACTGGGATACAAGCATGCCAAGTATCTGACCGGTATAGAAGCGGTCGCCAGCCTGGACGATATCGGCAAGGGCCAGGGCGGCTACTGGGAAGATCGCGCCGGCTATCAATGGTACGCCGGCATCTGATCATTCGGGATACAGGCGCGCCATTGCCTCCCAGTCGTTCCTGATCAGCTCTTCGAGCACTGCGATTTCAACATCGCCCAGCTTGTTGATGTAAAGGCAGCTCTTCCCGGTGGTGTACTTGCCGAGCTTCGCCAGCAATGCATCGCGCCGCTTGCCGGTTGCAGCGTCGCAGTATCCACCCATCAGATAGAGCGAGTGCTTTGCCTTCCTGGGGCTGAAACCACTGCGCATCCAGTGGACCTCGCGCCCGCTTTCATATGTCGTATCATAAGCGCCATAGCCGATAATGCTTGGGCCCCACATCTGCGGCCGTTCGCCGGTCACCTTGCGAAACAAGGCATCGAGGATTTCGGCTTCCTCGCGTTTGCGCGCGGGCTCGACCGACGCAATGAAATCTGCCGGATCGACGCCGGTTACCTGTGTCTTCGGTTCGGCCATAGTCACCTCCACCCCGTCCGATTGACTTGCAATCCACACTGCCACACTCTGCCGGCAAGAGGAAACCGAAGGGGGACGGCCGGCATGTGGCTACTCGACAAATTCCTGAAAGCCGCGATCAAACGCGGGACGATGGTCGTCACGGACCACGACGGCAAAACCTACTCATACGGCTCGGCGAAACAGGGGGAGCCGCCGCTTCATATCCGGCTGACCCATCGTAAGGCCGCCAATCACATCGCGCGCTATCCGCAGGTGGGCGCCGGTGAGGCGTACATGTGGGGCTGGCTCGAGGTGGAGGAACCGCACGACATTCGCGACATGATCCTGTTCGTGACCAGCAATGCCAAACGCGATGATGGCGGGTCGCTGAAAGCCAAGGGACCGCTGCGCAAGGCTGCGCAGAAGCTCCTCGCCAGGGTCGACAGCGTGAACCTTCGCTCGAAGGCTCGCAAGAATGCCGAGCATACCTACAACCTCACGCGCGAGCTGTACGAACGCTTTCTCGACGAGGATCGCCAGTACACCATGGCCTATTATCGCCGGGACCCGGAGAACACCTCGCTCGAGAAGGCCCAGCTCGACAAGAAGGCGCACCTGGCAGCCAAGATGTATATCCAGCCCGGCCAGCGTATCCTCGACATCGGCTGCGGCTGGGGCGGCTTCGCGCTCTACCTCGCGCGCCATTACGATGTCGACGTGACCGGTGTCGCCCTCGCCCCCGACCAGATCGCCTTCTGCAAGGAACGCGCTGAGGAAGCGGGCGTCTCCGAAAGGGTCAAGTTCGAGCTGATGGACTACCGCGATGTGCAAGGGTCCTTCGACCGTATCAGTTCGGTCGGCCTGCTCGAACATGTCGGCACGCCGCATTACCCGCAGTTCTACGAACACACCGCGCGGCTGCTTTCGCCGCAAGGCGTCATGATCAGCCATTGCTGCGGCCGCGCCAAGGGTCCGGGAATGACCGATGCCTGGACGCGAAAGTACATCTTCCCCGGCGGCTATATCCCCGCCCTTTCCGAACTCGTCACGCAGAGCGAGAAGTACGGCTGGCAGGTGATGGATGTGGAGGCCATGCGCTTCCACTACAGCCACACGCTGGAAGAATGGTACAAACGCACCGTGCTGCACCGGCGCGAGATCACCGAGCTTTACGACGAACGCTTTTATCGCATGTGGCTCTACTACCTCGCCGGGGCCGAGCAGAGTTTCCGCCACGGCAACATGGTCAACTGGCAGATCCAGTATGTGAAGGACCGCGAGGCGATTCCCATGACGCGCGAATACATGGAGGCCGAGAGCGCCCGCCTGCGCGCCGCCGACGAGGGCAAGGTACCGCAATGGCACCTTGATCCGGCCCTGCGCGAAGCCGCGGAATAGCCCGCACACGGCTGTAGGACCGCTGTAGGCTTACCCTCCCTCCACCCCTGTCACATGGACCGCTTGGACCGCTGTCCAGGGGCGAAAACTCACAGGCTGCGCGCGCCGCGAGGTTTGCTGGCTGCACAATCGTCCTGAGGTGCCCGACGTGAGGGCGCTAACCGTGAGAAAGAACGCCGCCGATCTACCGGCGCAAATAGGTGTAGGAAAGCGCACCGCCCCGACGTGCCGAGCCGCACCGGCGATGCTGCCCGACCTGCGCTTGGCCGGGCCAAAGCTGTTCCTGATTGCCTACAGCGTAACGCACCTGCTAGCGGCGCGGCCAAGCTAACGAAGGTTTTCCCGAATGTCCGATATCAAGCGCGTCGTCCTCGCCTATTCCGGCGGCCTCGATACTTCCGTCATCGCCAAGTGGCTCGAGGTGGAGCGCGGGCTGGAGGTGGTCACCTTCACCGCCGATCTCGGCCAGGGAGAGGAAATCGAACCCGCCCGTGAAAAAGCGCGCGCGATGGGCATTCCCGACAAACATATCTTCATCGAAGACCTGCGCGAGGAATTCGTCCGCGATTTCGTCTTCCCGATGATGCGCGCCAATGCCCGCTACGAAGGCGATTACCTGCTCGGCACCAGCATCGCTCGTCCGCTTATCTCCAAGCGTCTTGTCGAAATCGCGCATGAAACCGGTGCAGATGCCATTGCACACGGGGCAACCGGCAAGGGCAACGACCAGGTGCGTTTCGAACTGTCGGCCTATGCGCTCGACCCGGATATCCGCGTGATCGCCCCCTGGCGCGAATGGGACCTGACCAGCCGCACCGCGCTGATCGCCTGGGCGGAAAAGCACCAGATCGCCGTGCCGAAGGACAAGCGGGGCGAAAGCCCGTTCTCGACCGATGCGAACCTCCTTCACACCTCGTCAGAAGGCAAGGTGCTGGAAGACCCGTGGGAAGAAACACCCGACTACGTCTATTCGCGCACCGATCATCCGGAAAGCGCGCCCGATACGCCCGAATACATCACCATCGACTTCGAGAAGGGTGATGGGACCGCGCTGAACGGCGAAGCTATGAGCCCTGCAACCTTGTTGGCCGCACTCAACGATCTGGGTCGAAAGCACGGTATCGGCCGCCTCGACCTGGTCGAAAACCGCTTCGTCGGCATGAAGAGCCGCGGGATGTACGAAACACCGGGCGGAGAAATCTACGCCCGCGCGCATCGCGGTATCGAACAGATCACGCTGGATCGCGGTGCTGCCCATCTGAAGGACGAACTCATGCCGCGCTATGCGGAGCTGGTGTATAACGGCCTGTGGTTCAGTCCGGAGCGGGAAATGCTGCAGGCTGCGGTCGACCTCAGTCAGGAAAAGGTCAGCGGAACTGTCCGGCTGAAACTGTACAAGGGCAATGCGATGGTCGTTGGTCGCAAATCTGCGCATTCGCTTTATTCCGAAGCGCACGTCACATTCGAAGACGATGCGGGGGCTTATGACCAGAAGGACGCCGAAGGCTTCATCAAGCTAAACGCATTGCGCCTGAGACTGTTGGCCAAACGCGACTGTTAATTGCGCGCGATTAGGCTGATGGCGCGAATTATTGCGCCCCTGTCCAATTCCGTATTACGATTTTGCGTCGAATGGTGGACTTATCCACCCTCCTCCACAGCGAATTCGGGGGAAAGTGGATAACTCGCCTCTTGGCAGCTTGTCGAATCGTGCGAACCGGAGCAGCTTCAAGTCATCGGAACGGCAAGGACTTTCACCGAATCGACGGTTTAACGACCTGAAATCCTTGGTGAAATCCAAACCGGGAAGACATGGATGGATCTGTCCATGTGCTTCACGAGACAGACATGCGGAAGGCTCCGGCCAGAAGCAAGTCAGTCGATGATGGAAGCACAAAGGTATTCTTCCATGGGTCGGGCCAACCCGGCCGACACGCCGAAGGAGGTGTCGAAGGAAGGATTTCGATCCTGACATGCGATGCACCCGCTCGAGGCAGTCGGCCAAGAATGGAAGGCGCGATCGCGGAGCCGCCCGGTGAAAGCGGGTCTGCGACGGAAGCGAGGATCTTCGGATCTGGCGCACCCGAGCGGATCAGCCGGAGGGTAGCCCCGGATGCCGGTGCGAGCGCCGGTGACAGACCTGGACGCAGCATCTTCGGATGCAGCAGAACGGAAAGGCATCGGATGCCAAGTTCCTGTCCCTTCATTCAGTTGGAGGACGAGACCACGCATCGGTGAGAGTGGGGTCGGCAGCGATGCCGGCCCCATTTGCTATGGATCGACCCGAGTAACCGCGGCGCGGATTGCGGGCTGCGGACCAAGGCGCATCAAAGTCTTGTGTGCTGCACCAAGATCACCCCCGAAATACGGTAGGATAGCCGTTGCCGCGTCGCAAAGCGCGACGAACTGTGGCGGGAATGGGGCGGTCGCCGCGCACGTTAACGACTCTCGCCGGACCCTTCCGTATAGACGCCGGAACCGAACGGGAGGTTCCAGCAATGGCCATTCGCGCGTTTCGCAATTTGCTTTTTTGTGCAGCCCTGACGCTGCCTGCTACTGCCGCTCTTCCGCAAGAGCATGTCCATGCGGCGCAGCCGCAGATGGATTTCGACGCCAGTTTTGCGCGCTTCGAAGCCCTGCCCGACGCCCCCGAACCGGCAGCGCATGTGGTCGATATCGCCACTATCGAACCGCCGATCGAAACCGGCCCGGCTGCAAGCCCTATCGGCAGCGGCGTCGCTTCCTACTACGGCAAGCGGTTCCACGGCCGTCGCACTGCCAATGGCGAACGGTTCGACATGCACGCCATGACTGCGGCGCATCGCACCCTGCCCTTCGGCACGCTCGTCGAAGTAACCAATCCGCGCAACGGCAAAGTCGTTACCGTGCGCATCAATGATCGCGGGCCGTTTCATGGCGGTCGCGTGATCGATGTGAGCCGTGCCGCGGCGACCGAACTGGGCTTGATCCAGCGCGGGCATGGCACAGTGGACCTGGCTGTTCTGGACTGAGCCGGGCTGCGGCCCTCATTTACCGCGACCGATCTTGGGGAACCTCGGCAGACCCGCACGTGCAGCCGTTCCTGGATTACCGGTATCTCGAACATCCGTGGGACATGGAGCGGCTTCGCGAAGCGGTGCGGCTATCCGTCCGGTTAATAGAGGATAGTGCCTTCCACGATCTGGTCGAGCACCGCGTTTCCCCCTCTGACCAGGACATGGCGTCGGACGAGGCCCTGGACAACTGGCTGCTGCGCAATGTCGGTACCCAGCACCATGCCTCGGGCACCTGCAAAATGGGGCCCGCGTCCGATCCGATGGCGGTCGTTGACCAGCACGGCAAGGTCCATGGAATCGAGGGGCTCC
>CATMNW010000200.1 GCA_950071875.1 uncultured Erythrobacteraceae bacterium
GACCGCGTGAAAATGCAGGTTTGGCTCCTGGTTGCGGTTGGTGTCGTGCTGGAAAAGACCAATCGTCAGGTTATCTGTCGCGACCTTCCCGTAACCAGCCTGACTGCCCATCCGGGTCTGCGCCGCGTTCTTTTCTGCCCAGCGCAAGGTCTCGATGACGGCCTCACGATAAGCATCGATAATCCGCTGGTCGCCGCCCACCAGCGCGAGCAGCGACCAGCTTTTCGGGAGTGAAAATGTGAGGTCGGTTCCCGGCCTGTGGGCCTGGCCCGCGTTGCCGACCTGGATACCGCCGGGAAGCTCTCCCCGCAGCAAGGCATCGAATTGCTCGGCGCTGACGCGGCCCTCAAGGCCAAGTCGTTCCGCTCCCTTCCCGACCCAGGTTCCGGAACGATCGGCATCGGCGCCGGTGTAGTAATTGTCTGCCGCGAAATAGCTCGCAGCAGCCGAAGGGGAGCGCACATTGGCGACGGAAAGCATCCAGTTTGGTCCTCGTCACGGCTCCCCTCGCGGCCGGGTAATCCCTCCCTATTTGCCTTTCACATGTCGGGCTCGAACTCGCCGAAATCCTTTTCCGGAGGATCTGCGACCGCACCTTCACGCAGGTCTTTCTCGACCGGTATGAGAGGCTGGCGCCCGTTGGCAGCTGAACGGCCTCGTTGCGTCGAACCAGCCTTGCCACCTGTGTCATCGCCGGCGGTTCCGGGTTCGGACGGATGCTGTTCCGCGCCCATTGCTGGTGCATCCTCACCGGTTTGCACTGCGGCGAGAGGTAGCGTTGGACCTGCATCCAGATGCGTATCGGAACGGGTTTCGGCACCGAGCTCACCAGTAGCGCGTCCTGCATTCAGCTTTTCAAGCGGCACAGGCTCCTGCCGATCCTGCGGTTCATCGGCGACACGGCGCTGCCCCTCCAAGTCGAGTTTGAGCTGCTTTGTATCGACAGGTTTACCGGCACCGTCGTCGTTCGAGGCGGGATGCTCATCAATCGGTTTCGAACCCGGTCTTGCTTGAAGCGCCGTTGCCGCAGGACCCTGGTCAGGCTTAATGAGCGGTTTCTCGCGGGCGATGAATCCCTCGGCAATACGGCCACGCGTGCGCGGAATGAGCGATACCGGCGCAGCGGGGAATCCGTCGGGAAATTTGATGTAGGCCGACAACCTCGGAAGGTTCATAAACTGGTCGGGCAGGAGCAATGGCTCGATCTGCCGCCTCGGCGTCAGGCTGACCGCATCGCGCGCATTGTTGTACCCGTAGCTATAGCCTTCTTCCATGTCGCGCACCTGCCGGTGGCCGATGAAATCGGAGCACCAGGTCGCTGTCTCTCGATCGGCCGTCGCTAGGATGAGCTTCGTTCGCGCAAGCGAGGAAAGTGTCATGGCCATGTTCTCGCCGTAGACTTCCTTGAGCTTGGCAAACGCATGCACCCCGGTGACGATCGCACCGCCGAAGTTGCGCGCCGTTTGCAACCCCTTTTCAAGCGCCGGTAGTCGGTGAAGGGCACCGAGCTCGTCGATCAGGAACCACATCCGCAGGTCATGTGTGCGCTCGAGCGTCATCAGCGTATTCATCGCCGTGTCGAGCCACAGCGTCAGCAACTGCGAGGAGATGCTCATGTCGACATAGCGGGCAGAAAGGAACAGGATCGAGCCCGCCTGGTAGTCGCCTTTGACCCAGTCGCGGACCGAAAAGCGCGGTCCGGATGAGGGCAAAAGCTTGAGCACTTTCGCATTCGCATTGAACACAGCGCGGATCGATTCCGCCATGCGGGCCGCTTCCGGAGCGGTCAGCGGATCGGCCATGGTACCGCGCATCAGCTTATGCACCTCGGACAGATCAGCGGTCATCAGCCGCCGTGCCAACGCCTCATTGGTTGCAGTGCCGGTACGGGCAAGATGAAGACACATCTCGACAAACAGCATGCGCGCCGCAAGCACCCAGAACTGTTCTGAACCACCCCCGTCATGGGGCACGAGCGCTTCAGCGGCAGCATGAAACTCAGCTTCCGTCGTGCAGTCGTTGAACACGCTCCACAGCGGGCACCGCACATCGACAGGATTGAGGATGATGTCGCGTGCGGGATCGTAGAAGGCCTCAATGAAAGCCCCTGTGAGGTCGAAAATGACCGCGCGCTGGCCGCGTTCACGCGCTTCGGCAACAAGTTCGGTGAGCGCCACGGTCTTGCCGGTTCCGGTCGTACCGATGAGCATGGCGTGGCTCTGCTCGAGCCGCCACGGCCAGCTTACACCGGCGAGATGTGCGGGTTGGTAATGGCCTGCTTCGGCCAGCGCCGACGAGCTCGCAAGCCGCCACTTCCAGCCAAACTTGCGGCCCAGTTCTTCGGCCCTGAATGCCTTGTTGTGACGCTCGATTTCTTCTTCGAGTTCGTCGAGCGAAACAAGCATTGCGCCGCGCTCGTGCTTGCGCTCCTTCGACCGCCCGCCAAAGCGCTCGGCGAACCACCAGAAGAACACGAAGGCCGGGATCAGCAGTACCGCTGAGACCAGCAATCCCTGCTTCACTGCCGTACGAAACGCCTCGACCGCCTCGCGCATCGGCGGGAACTCACGAACGATGCCAAACGGGAGGCCGACCCTTTCGCCGTCAAGCAGTTCAAGGTTGACCAGCTTGGCCGGATCGAACTCCATGAAGGCATAGAGACTGGCGTAGATATGCATCCAGACCAGGTAGATCTGGTGATCACTCAGAGCCGACCGCACTTCCCAATAGCAGGTGCCGACCGCTACCAGGCCGGTGACAATCAAGGGGCCCTTCAGGCCGGCTGCAAACATGAAACCAAAGTGGCCGAGCAACTGGCTCCCGCGGGTGAAATTCAGGAGATTATGCTTCATGGGATTGGCCTCCCATGTTTGCGTTGACGAGGAGGCCAAGACGCTCGAGGCGTCGCCGGTATGCCTCGTGAGTACGGTCGCGCAAACTCGCGTCAGGGTGGCTGGCCAGAAGCGCATCGAGCGCCACCGAAATGAAGATTGCCTGGCGCGCGGGATCGAGCCCTGCGGGCCTGTCCTTCGCCTCGTTATCGCGCTGCCACGCTGCGACGATGAAGTCACGAATAAAGACGCTGACACTGACGCCATGGTCCGCGGCACACTGGCGAACCCAGTTACCAACGGAGAGAGATACGAATGTCTGAAGCCGATCTTGTCGGGTCATGAAACAGGTTCCTTGTCGGGCCGACGGAACCTGGCTCACCTTGCGGAAGGTGGCAATGAGAATAAATCGTGAACAACTCGCAGTCAATCGAAAGATTCGGACTATATTTCAAGGTGATAGATGGATGTGAGTTGTCAGCGGATCAGCGCAAAGCCGCTCTACTCGCAGACGGGTTGATTTCGCCCAAAACCACATTCTTTAGCAATAACAGAAAGATTAATCCCGAAATCGCGGGGTAGGGTGTGCTCCTTTGTTCCCAAGTGCGCGAGGTGGTCCAGGCAATGAGGGGGATTCATCAAGGACGACTTTTCCCGATCTCCATGTTGGAGCGCGAGCAACCAAGCCTGGCAGCTCACAGCATGCAGATAGAAAGCAGTTGGACGCCTCCAGCCGAAGACAGCACCTGCGAAAGAGGCAGCGGCCAAGGGCGCGTGGGAAGCAAAGCAAGCGGGACCTGTCGCGTGCCCAAGCTTCCCGCCGCCCGACCCGGTGCCGGTTCGCAAGTGCGCGCGGGGCCCAAGAACAAATTACGCCGCACCCTCAGGAGCGCATCGCAAGATGCGCGGGACAGAGTGCGTCCACAGCCCCGCTCCACTTATCGGGCGGCGCCGCATTGCGGTGGGCGGCCGTCAGAGCAACCGACCGAACCGGTTTCTTGTGCTTCGATGGACTACCCGGCGAACAAGAAAAAAGGGCAGGAACCGCTTCCGGTTCCCGCCCTGTCGGAAGTCTCAAAACTCGTCGAGCATGCCGCCGTGGACCGTGTGGACCACCCGCGCTGCGAGATGCACTGGCAATATGTTGTAGTCACCCTCGTCGAGGGCAAAGTACCCGAGTTCGTCATCCTCGATAACGTGCTGATCGAAGAAGCTGTGCAGCGCTCTCTTCTCGGCTGTCTCCAGAGCCTCGAAATAGCTCCGTGACGGAAGGGCGCAATGCATCGAATAAGCCATGATAATCCTCCTGATTTCTGTCGTGAGACGACAGGAGGTGCGCGCGATGGTCTTGTGCATCCCGGGTCAGGGATCGCCCGGATGGGCGACCGCGATAGCGGCGGTGGGGGTAACGATTTTGTTCGCCGCCGGATGCAATCCGGTGGCGGGCAAAATGGTGGGGCCCCGCCGTCCTTGAGGCGGGAGGCGCAAGGCCATCATGCTGGGAGAACCGTGAGCAAGGACCCACCACCTCCGCCCAATATCAAACATCTGCTGCATGCGAATTGTCTTTCCTACACCCCGATGACGCGGGCATGAAACCAACCGGGGAGCAGATCCGAGGGGGACAAAAGGACAAGTAACATGCCCCGAAACAGGAGCGCGATAGCAGCCCTGCAAAAGCTCGAAGCAGACCGCGAGGCGCTCGACGCCAGACAACGCGAACTTGAAGTGCAGGCGGCCAGAGAACTCGGCGAAATCATCCTGGGAAGTGGTCTCGAAAGCTTCTCGAAGAGGGGCCTGAGGAAGGTTGCCGAAGAACTCGGGAAACTCGGCGAGGATGCCGCGATCGAGAAACTGACGGGGCGCGGTGCAACACGTGCTTCGAATGCAGCGCCGGGAACCCAGTAACCCCAGAGGAAGAGGCCCTGCCGCTTGCGGCAGAGCCTCTTCGTAAGGGGACGATCGGGATCGATGTCAGTCGATATCGGGAGCGTCGGTGTTGTCGTTGTCGTCGCTCGAACCACTACCGCGGGAGAGGAAGTCGACCTTGTCGGCGAGGATCTCGGTGCCGTAGCGCGTGACCCCGTCCTTGTCCTCCCACTGGGTGTAGTGGATGCGGCCCTGGACGCTGACCAGCTGGCCCTTGGAGCAGTACTGGCCGACGGTCTTGGCGAGGCCGTTGAAGCAGGTCACCCGGTGGAACTCGCTTTCCTTGGCGGTGTAGCCGTTCTCGTCCTTGTAGGTCTTGCCGTCCTTGTCGCGTGCGGGGCGATCGGTGACGACGGTGATCCCGGTGACATTGGTGCCGCCCTTGGTCTCGCGGGTGTCGGGATCGCGAGCGATGCGGCCGGTGAGGATTGCGATATTGGTCATGGTGTGTTCCTTCAGTTCCTCAAACCGGAGACCATCTCCGGCTTGCGAACATCCAGAAGAAGCAGGGCATGGGAGGACTGCAC
>CATMNW010000201.1 GCA_950071875.1 uncultured Erythrobacteraceae bacterium
GAGGCGGCGCGCGGAGGTGAGGCCGGACGCGGGTTCGCCGTCGTCGCCAGCGAGGTCAAGGACCTGGCCAACCAGACGAGCCGCGCGACTCGCGATATCGCCGACCAGATCCGCGCGATGCAGGACAGCACGGGCGCCAGCGTAACCGCGCTCAGATCGATCGGCGCGCAGGTCGCCCAATTGGAGACCAGCGCCGTCTCCATCGCTAGCGCGGTCGATCAGCAGACCCGTGCCGGACAGGAATTGGCGCGCAGCATCGATATCGCCGCGCGCGGGACCGATGCGGTTTCGGAACTCGTCGGTGAAGTCAGGGAAACATCGCTGGCGACCGGCAATGCCGCCGCCCAGGTCCTGGCATCGGCCAACGACCTCGAAGGTCAGGCGGACATGCTGAGCGGCAAGGTTGACGACTTCCTGGCGCATATTCGCGCCGGATAGGAAATCTTAACCACATCGTCTTAGCAAAATACGTGATTTGGGGCAGGGAAACATGCGCTTATGAATGCCTATTCTACCTTCACCGCGCCCTCGGAGCATGTCGAGGAAGGTCCGGTTGCGGCTGATATTTCGCATCCGCGCGTGGACAGTCTTGCGCAGGAAGAAACGGCCCTGTCTGCCTGGTTCATGCGCCAGTCTCTCGTCGCCCAGGCGAGGATCGCGTCGCTCTTCACGCTCGGCGGGGTCGTCAGTGTGGCTCTGGTCGGCCTTCTGGGGTTGAACAGTCCCGCGATCGCCGCCTTCGCCCCGCCCCTCATATTGATCCTGGCCACGACTGCCTGCATTCTGGGGTTCACGGCGCTGCGTTTCATCGAACAGCGCATCATCGCGCCGATCGAAGACCTGTCCAACGATCTTGCGCGCATGGCGAAGGGCGAAGCGGATGTTCGCCCCTGGCATACCGAACGAGCCGACCTCATCGGCGACATTGCACGATCGCTGGAAGCCTTTCGCATCTCGCGCGAACAGCTTGACGCAAGTATCGCAGCTCGCGCTCAAAGCGATGCGGAGCGCGAGCGCGATCGTATCGACGCCGACAATCTGGCCCAGAGCGTCCGGCAGGAAATCGTCGAGGGTCTACTGGTGCGCTTCCAGTCCTCGATCGGCGAGATCGTCCAGAGCGTCGCTGCGTCATCGACGCAATTGCAGTCGACCGCGAGGGAGATGTCGGCGACTCTCGAAGAGACGACCGTGCAGACCGACAAGGTCGCGCAATCGGTGCGCGATGCCCGCGGCGGGACCACCGCAGCCGCCGCCGCATCGGACGAATTCGCCATGTCGATCGGGGAGATCAGCCGTCAGGCGTCGCATTCGGCTCAGCTCGCCCGCAAGGCGACAGATGCCGCCGGTAGCGCGGACGAGACAATTTCGGCGCTTTCGGCTTCGGCCGAACAGGTGGGCCAGATTGTCGAACTGATCCAGTCGATAGCAAAGCGCACCAATCTGCTGGCGCTCAATGCCTCCATCGAAGCAGCGCGAGGCGGAGAAGCCGGACGCGGTTTTGCCGTAGTCGCCAGCGAAGTGAAGGAACTGGCCGCACAGACCAGCCGCGCGACCGAGGATGTCGCCAGCCAAATCAGGGCCATGCAGGAATCGACCGGCGCCAGTGTCGGGGCCCTCCGATCCATTGGCCAGCAGATCAAGGAACTGGAATCCACTGCCATTTCGATAGCCAGTGCAGTCGACCAGCAGTCCGTTGCAGGACAGGATCTGGCGCGCAGCATCGATCTGGCAGCGCGTTCCACCGAAGAAGTTTCATCGAACATCGATCAGGTCCGCGAAACCAGTCTCGCGACTGGCGCCGCCGCCAGCCAGGTGCTGAGTAGCTCCAATGACCTCGAAGCACAGGCAGGAACCCTCAAGACTCAGGTCGCCCAGATCCTCCAGCACGTGCGGGCGGCTTAACGGGATATCAAGCAATTCCCCCTTACGGTTGATGAAACCTTAAGGGGGATGCTTGGGGATGAATGCCTACAGTTCTTTCGATGCCGACGAGATGCATCGCGAAATTGCGGATGTCGACATCGGTTATACCGGATCAAGCAGCAATGCCTCCGGCTTCTCACGCTGGTTCATGGCCAAATCGCTGGCGCAGAAGAGCAAGCTGGCAGCCGCGCTGACAATCGTCGGCATTCTGGTTGTCGCGTGTATCGCGCTGGTCGGACTATCCATTCCCAGTTTTGCCGGGACCGCGCGAATTGGCGTCATCGTCTTCGCGGCAATTTCGATACTGGCCGGGATTGCCAGCCTCAAGTTCATCTTGGACCAGGTGGTGAGCCCCTTCCTCGAAATTTCCACCAGCATGGCGCGCCTTGCCAGCGGCTCACGCGATATAGTCGTATCGGGCACCGATCGGGTCGATGAAATAGGCGATCTGGCCCGTTCGCTGGAGGTATTCCTCAAATCCGGTCACAAGCTCGACGAACTGTTTGCAGGCCGCAAGCAGGCATCCGAAAAGCGCAAGGCCGAACTCGTCCGAATGGCCAGCGATTTCGAGAGCGGCGTGAGCGACGTGGTGAGCGGCGTGGCAGCCGCGGCGAGCCAGCTGAACGCCACCGCGTCGGGTATGGCCTCAACCGCAGAGCTCGCCTCCAGCCAGTCCGAACTTGTCACCGCTTCCATGGAACAGGCCAACAGCGGTGCGACCGCGGCAGCAGCGGCATCCGACGAATTTGCCATGTCGATCGGCGAGATCAGCCGCCAGGCATCACACTCGGCCGAGCTTGCCCGCAAGGCGACCGATGCCGCCAGCGGAGCCGACGAGACCATCTCTGCGCTCGCCTCGTCGGCCGACCAGGTCGGGCAGATCGTCGAGCTTATCCAGTCGATCGCGCAGCGCACCAACCTTCTCGCACTAAACGCCTCCATAGAAGCGGCTCGCGGTGGTGAGGCGGGACGCGGCTTCGCTGTCGTGGCGAGCGAGGTGAAAGAGCTTGCAGCACAGACAAGCCGCGCGACCGAAGAGGTTGCCGAGCAGATCCGCCAGATGCAGGATTCCACCGGTGCGAGCGTCGGGGCGCTGAGGTCAATCGGACAGCAGATCAAGGAACTGGAAACAACCGCAATCTCGATCGCCAGTGCCGTCGACCAGCAATCGGTCGCAGGACAGGACCTTGCCCGCAGCATCGACCTTGCCGCCCGGTCCACCGACGAAGTATCGTCGCATATCGATCAGGTTCGCGAAACCAGCCTGGCAACCGGTGCAGCTGCAAGCCAGGTGCTCAATTCTGCAACCGAACTCGAAGGTCAGGCGGGTGCGCTCAAGGCCCGCGTCGACGCCTTCCTCGACCACATCCGCGAAGCCTGACCTTCCAAACCGGCGAAAGCGAAAGGGCGGCCCGGAGATAAATCGGGCCGCCCTTTCCTGTTATTCCCACCAATAGGGCAAACGACGGGAATCGCCCGTCTCGACCTCGTTCATGGTGCGCGCATCGTAGAGACGCCCGCCGAGCATGACGCGATCAATCTTGTCCGAATTGCGAATGTTCTCGCTAGGGTGGGCATCCAGTACGACCAGATCCGCAAGCTTCCCGACTTCGAGGCTGCCGATGTCGCGTTCCATGCCCAGTGAACGCGCAGGTTCTATAGTACCTGCCCGCAGTGCCTCGACCGGCGACATACCGCCCCGTGCGAAGCTCCACAGTTCCCAATGCGAACCCACGCCGGCCTGCTGGCCGTGCGCGCCGATGCTGACCTTCACTCCGCGTTGGGCGAGTTTGCGCGCTTCGCGTGCGGCCTCGTCATCGACGAAGGCCCATTCGGGCGCGGTTACCCGCCGTGCGGTCTGCGCGGTAAGCAGGCGCGGCGGCGTGTGGATCATCAGCGGATTGTCGAACACATTTGTCGCCTGACGCCAGTAAGGATCGGCAGCCAGGCCGCCATATGTAACGACCAGGGTAGGCGTGTAGTTCGACTGCGAGCCGGCCCAGTACTGGAGGATGTCCTCGTAGAAAACTTCGCCCGGAACATTGTGCTCTATGGTCGAATTTCCATCTGCAATGAGGTTCATGTCCATGCCGAACAGGGATCCGCCTTCGGCCACCACCAGCATGTTTTCGGCCCGCGCTGCTGCAACCACCTGCTGGCGTTGTTCACGACGGGGCTGGTTGTAGTTCTTGATCGAAATGCCGCCCTGCGCCTTGATCCGACGGATATGCGCCAGCGCATCGTCATAGCTGTCGATACGGGCATAAACGCCCGGAGCCTTGGCTCCGTACACGACCTCTGCCGTTGAAAAGATGCGCGGGGCGAGCAGGGTTCCTGCCCGTTGGCGCTCCGCAGCGGAAAAGATCATGCTGGCGCTGGATGATGGATCGTGGATCGTGGTCGTGCCCATGGCCAGGTTCTGGACGAGCGACCAGTTTTGCTGGGGCACGAGATCGCCTGTGCCCTGCGGTCCGTGCGCATGCGCATCGACGAGGCCGGGCATGATGGTCTTGCCGGACGCATCGATGACGGTCGCGCCGGCAGGCACCTGGACTGACGATGCCGGGCCGATTGCCGCGATCCGGTCACCGGTTATCACGATCGTGCCATTCTCGATCGCACCGGCTCCATCGCCGGTCATGGTGAGGATCTTCGCGCCGGTAAGAGCCACAGTGCCGCGCGGCTTGTCTGCCGCAACGGACCTTTCCAGCGACGTACCACTGGTGGGCGGCACGAAGGCCGGGGCATCCTTTTCCTTCGGAGCATTGGCGAACATCGACGCGAGGCTGGCACGATAGAGCACCGGCCCCATGGACCAGGTCAGCGTGTCCCCGCCCTGCGCCCAACCGATGTAATCCGCCCCGCCCTTCGAAGCGCGCACGACGGGCAGCGAACTGGCTTTCTCGCCCACGGTTACCGCTTGCCCGCCGGGCATCAGCGGAGTTGCGAAGACTTCGTAATTCTCGCGAAAAGCGACAAAGTCTCCGCGCGGGCTGACATGGTATTCGGTGGTCAGTTCGCCTTCGGCATGAACCTGCCGCGCCTCGCCGTCGAGATCGGCGGACAGCAACTGGAGCTTGCCTTCGTTACGACCAAGCATGAAGACACGGTCATTGTCCGAACCGAACTGCGGGTTGGTGGTGTCGCGTGCGACCAGTTCCGGCGTGCCGCCCGATGCGCTGACGCGGTACACCCCTTCGTTTTCGGAAAATTCCGGCGACGTCAGGTATCCGCCCGAACGCTTTTCGAAAACGATCGTATTGCCGTCGGGCGAGAACCGGGGCTGCGCGTAATGACCGGGCATGCGGGTGACCGCGCGGGCACCGGAGCCGTTTGCATTGGCGCTCATTACCTGGCCAAG
>CATMNW010000202.1 GCA_950071875.1 uncultured Erythrobacteraceae bacterium
CAGTTTCGCTATGGGCCTCACCTGGACCGCGGGCAGAGAGCATCTGCACTATTCACCGCGGCGCGTGACGGCATCCAGGTGAACGGCGTCGACATCATCCGCTTCGATGCGGAGGGCCATATCCTCGATTTCAAGGTGATGGTCAGGCCGCTGAAGGCGGTGAATAAGGTCTGGGAGATGATGGCCGCGCAGCTCATGGCCAATGCTGCCTCAAAGAACGCCTAGCCGAATCTTAAGCGCCAGCTCCCATCTCGACTCAGTGAAAAATCTGTTTGTTTCAAGATGTCCATCCCAAGCAGCAGATCGAATCCAATACGCTGGGCAAGTCTGAAACCCGTTATATCGGGAAAGACATATGGCAGTTGATTGGAAAGAGCGACGACCGGAAAAAATCCCACTCGAAACAGATAGGTCGATGCAACACGTTCTTCAGTGGCGACCGAAACCGTTTCCCTACCCAGTTCGACTAGATTCATTTCCGAAATCACGCGCGGAGTGATCCAGCTGGAAGTTGCCCCCGTATCCAATAAAACTGTGTAACGGCCGTACGACAGATCAAGCGGGTCACGCGAGGTCAGGACAGCCGCTTCGAAAAGAATGCGGCGACCATCATGGCGTCCGTCAATCCAATGCAAACGACATATGCCCTAACTCAATCGGCTCATCACTAACGCGCTGGACGGAGAACTGCTCATCCGGGAATTGGTCAAGACCTGCGCGATATGCTTCGCCCACGTTATCGTAAAAAGCGATATCGTTTGCGTGGCGAATCAAGACGTAAGAGCCATTATGAGTTCTTAGAAATCGACTCAGGTTCCTGCGAAAAAAATCGAAATTCGACTCAAGCTCCGATTTGTCTGCGTGCAGCATCGATCATCCCCTAAGGATCGAAACTATGACCAAAATCGCGATCAACCGAGAGAATTATGCGATGAACGGAATCATTCGTCGGATGAATTGAATCCATCCTTCTACTGATTCATCGTTGCGAAGAAGTCTTCGTTGGTCTTGGAATCCTTCATCTTGTCGAGGAGGAATTCCATCGCGTCGACCGTGCCCATCTGCATCAGAATCCGGCGCAGGACCCACATCTTCGAGAGCTTGTCCTTCTCGACCAGCAGCTCTTCCTTGCGGGTGCCGGACTTGCCGACATCGAGAGCCGGGAAGATGCGCTTGTCGGCGACCTTGCGATCGAGCACGATTTCCGAGTTACCGGTGCCCTTGAACTCTTCGAAGATGACCTCGTCCATGCGGCTACCGGTATCGATCAGCGCGGTAGCGATGATCGACAGCGAGCCACCTTCCTCGATATTGCGTGCCGCACCGAAAAAGCGCTTCGGACGCTGGAGTGCGTTTGCATCGACACCACCGGTCAGCACCTTGCCCGAGCTCGGCACCACCGTGTTGTAGGCGCGACCAAGACGCGTGATCGAGTCGAGCAGGATCACGACGTCCTTCTTGTGCTCGACCAGCCGCTTGGCCTTTTCGATTACCATTTCGGCGACCTGAACGTGGCGGTTCGCGGGCTCATCGAAGGTCGAGGAGATCACTTCACCGTTCACGCTGCGCTGCATGTCGGTAACTTCTTCGGGTCGCTCGTCGACGAGCAGGACCAGCAGAAACACTTCGGGATGGTTGTCGGTGATCGCCTTGGCGATGTTCTGCAGCAGCACGGTCTTGCCGGTGCGCGGCGGCGCCACGATCAGCGCGCGCTGGCCCTTGCCCTGCGGCGAGATGATGTCGATCACCCGCGCGCTCTTGTCCTTGACCGTAGGGTCGAGCGTGTCGAGGTTGAGTTTCTGCTCCGGATAGAGCGGCGTCAGGTTGTCGAAATTGGTGCGCATCCGCACCGCTTCAGGGTCGTCGAAGTTGACCGAGCTGAGCTTGGTGAGCGCGAAATAGCGCTCGCCTTCGCGCGGCGCGCGTATTTCGCCTTCGACCGTGTCACCGGTGCGCAGACCCCATTTGCGGATCTGGTTGGGCGATACGTAGATATCGTCAGGCCCGGCGAGGTAGTTCGCCTCGGGCGAGCGCAGGAAGCCGAAACCATCCTGCAGCACCTCGATGGTGCCGATCCCCATGATCTGCTCGTTGTATTCCTCGTCCTCCGCGAGCTCGCGAAGGATGCAGAACATCAGGTCCTGCCGCCGCATGGTGCCCGCGGCCTCGACCCCCAGCTCTTCGGCCATGGAGACGAGTTCGGCCGGAGCCTTTTTCTTTAAGTCTTTGAGATGCATGTGTTTTCTTATCCGAAATTTGCCGCGCCGGAATCTTCGTAGGGCTTGGAGAAAGCGAAAGAATGTGTCGGCAGAACGCCGCGAGTGCCCGGCTGGGTCATCGCCGAAATAGGTCTAACGCCCGCTCAGGTCAATCGAACTTAGCCCGCTTGGTGCGCGATTGCGCCTTCCAGATCAGAAGGGCTTCACGACCACCAGAACGACGATCAGCGCAAGCAGGATCGCGGGCGCTTCGCCAATCAGGCGCAACCGCTTTTCCTCGATTGGCCGCTCACCGCGCGCCATCTTCTTCGATAGCGCGACCATGTAACCGTGATAGCCGCTGAGGATCAGCACCAGCAGCAGCTTCGCGTGGAACCACCCCTGATCCCACGCCCCGATCGAGAACGACAGCGCAAGGCCGAACACCCACACAACGATGATGCTCGGCAGCAGGATGATCTTGGAAAGCTGGCGCGTGCGCTGCGCCCACAGGCTCTCTTCCGCTGAGCCGGGAGCAGCCGAGTGCATGTAGACCAGCTGGCGAGGCAGGATGAACAACCCCGCCATCCAGAACACCATGAAGATGATGTGCCCTGCCTTGAGCCAGTAGTAGAGCATTGCGAGCGTTTCCTGCATTACCTCAGCCCTTAACGGCTATGCTGACCGCTGCCAATCGCGCAAACGGGAGAGCGCCTGCTCGACATGCGAAATCGGCGTACGCCGATCAATCCCGTGGCCCAGATTGAAGACGTGCGGACGGCCGCGCAGACTTTCCAGGATATGCACGATGGCCGAGTCGAGTTGATCGCCGCCCGCGAGCAAAAGCAGCGGATCGAGATTGCCCTGAACCGGCATTCCCTTGGGCAAAGCCTCGTTCGCCCACACCGGATCGATCGTCTCGTCGAGGCCGAGTGCCATCACTCCCGTACGTTCGGCATAGCGGACCAGCTTCTCGCCGGCGCCCTTGGGAAAACCGATCACCGGCGTATCCGGGTGCGACTCTTTCAGCGCTGCGACGATCGCCGCATTGGGCGCGATCACCCAGCGATCGAACTCGTCGGGCGCGAGGCTCCCGGCCCAGCTGTCGAACAGCTGGATCGCTTCTGCCCCAGCATCGATCTGGCCGCGCAGATAGACGACGGTGTGATCGACGATGGCCCCGATAATCTCGCGCATCCGCGCCGGATCGCGATAGGCCAGCGCACGGGCCTCGTGCTGATCGCGGCTGCCCTCGCCTGCGATCATGTAAGTCGCGACCGTCCACGGGCTGCCCGCAAAGCCGAGCATCGTCGTGTCCGGTCCCAGCCGTTCACGGCACAGGCGCACGGTCTGGTAAATGGGCTCGTACCGAGACGTTTCCGCATGAAGATCGCTCAGCTCGCTTTCGACCAGCGGCGGCGACAGCTTGGGGCCTTCACCCGCCAGGAATTCCAGGTGCTGCCCCATGGCGTGCGGCACGATCAGGATATCGGAAAACAGGATCGCCCCGTCGAAATCGAACCGATCGATCGGCTGGAGCGTGATCTCGCACGCTGCCTCACTATCGTAAACCAGATCGAGAAAGCCGCCCTTCTCCTCTCGCAAAGCGCGATATTCGGGCAGGTACCGCCCAGCCTGACGCATGAACCAGACGGGAGGACGGGCGAGCATTTCGCCGTGGAGGCAATCGAGAAGCGGACCGGGCATAGGTCTCTCTAACCCCAATAATAATTATATTAATAGATGATTGAAGTAAGTTGGCCCTGTGGACAGCGATGATAACCCTCCGGCCCACAGGCCCCACGGGAAAACCCGCAGGCTCCATCCGCTCCTCGACTCGCGGCGGTACCATCGTCAATCGAAACTTATCCCGCTTGTCAGACGGGTGTCGAAAACCGGTTCTGCTGTGGGCAGACTCCCGTCCAAGTGCGGCGCGAAAAGGGCATGAATTTGATGCCGGACTTGTCCTCGCATTGGTGAAGTGGTTTATCCCGAGGCTTCTCCACAACCCGGACGGCAGCCTTGTCGCGCACCCACCTGCACCTCTTTTCCGATTCGACTGGCGAGACGCTGCAGATGGTGGCGAACGCCGCGCTCGCCCAGTTCGAAGGGGTGGATGTGGTACGCCACTTCTGGCCCATGGTCCGCTCGCGCCAGCATCTGGAACGGATCGTGCCGGAGCTCGAGAAATCGCCCGGCCTCATTCTCTATACGCTGGTCAACGAGGAAACTCGAAAGGCACTGGAGGAAAAGTGTCGCCAGCTCGCGTTACCCGCTGTGGATGCGCTGGGCGAAGTGACTGCCGTACTCGAAACGTGCTTCGGCCAGGAGGCGCACGGGCGACCGGGCCGCCAACACCGCATGGACGATGCCTATTTCCGGCGGGTCGACGCAATCCACTATACGATCGCGCACGACGATGGAGTCGGAAGCCACGATTGGCACAAGGCCGACATCCTTCTCACCGGTGTTTCGCGCACGTCCAAGACGCCCACGAGTATCTACCTCGCCAACCGCGGGTACAAGGTCGCGAACATTCCGCTGGTCATCGAAAGCCCGCCGCCGCCGGTGCTGTTCGAACTCGGCGGGCCATTGATCGTCGGGCTCACCACCGCGCCCGAACGGCTGGGGCAGATCCGCCGTAATCGCCTTCTCTCGCTCAACGAAGGATCGGAAACGAGCTATGCCGAGCATGAGCGCGTGGAGAAGGAAATCCGTTTCGCCCGGCGTATGTTCGCCGACAATAACTGGCCGGTGATCGACGTCACCCGCCGCTCGATCGAAGAGACCGCGGCGGCGATCATCAAGCTTATCAACGATCATCACGTGCGGGCGAAACCGCAGGAGAAGCCGATCTGACCCTGATCCTCGCCTCGAACAGTGCCTCGCGCCGCGCCATGCTGGAGGCGGCGGGCATCTCCATCGCCTCCGCCATTGGTGCCGATGTGGATGAGCGCGCGCTGGAAGCGGAGATGGCAGATGCGCCGCCCGCAGAGATCGCGCAGGCTCTCGCCGCAGCAAAAGCCAGCGCGGTATCCGCCGAGCATCCCGGCGCTCTGGTGCTGGGGGGG
>CATMNW010000203.1 GCA_950071875.1 uncultured Erythrobacteraceae bacterium
TTCCTGCCTGCGGAATTGTTCTTGAACCTCTAGCGGGTGGAGATTGTAAGCACGTGACGCATGCGGCTTTCGGCGAGGCCCGCGAGAAATTGAAATGAAAGAGATACCAAGATGAGAAGGTGGTTTGCACTAGGTATAGTGATCCTGAACGTGGCGCTGTGGCCGGTGGTGGCCGTGTCTCAGCAAACGACAGGGGATCGCGACGTAGCCGTCGAAGCGGCGTGGGCCCGCGCCACGGCACCCGATAGCAAAACCGGGGCTGTCTATTTCACCCTGCGCAATACGGGACAATCCCGGATCGACCTGATTGGCGTGCGCGCCGACAGGGCGTCGATCGAGACTTTGCACAAGACAGTCAACGACCCGCAAGGGACCACCCGGATGAGCGCCACAGCCGAATTGCGGGTTGAACCGGGCCAGACCGTCGTGCTTGAACCTGGCAGCATACATGTGATGTTGCTGTATTTGGAAACGCCTCTGATCGAGGGAAAAGTCCTGCCGCTGCGGCTAAAGTTCTATGACGGTGACGATCTGACAGTCGACGTGCCGATCCTGGCACCCGACGCCGAGGGCCCGACCGGATGAAGCCTCAGACGTATCTGGCGCTCTGAGGGCGATTAGCCTGCCTCGTGCGTCACGCGCCCGCCGCAGATCGTGACCTTGGCAAACGCGTCGGTAATCCGGCCAACGATCTCGCGGAAACCGTCCCGCCCGGCGTTACTGGTCGCAGTTTCCCAGTTGCTGACGACGGCCACGACCAGATCGTGTTCCGGGACTATTGTGATTGCCTGCCCGAAGATGCCCTGCGCGCCGTAGGAATTGCCCGGGTAAGTCCACCACTGGTATCCATAACCGAAGCCCGGCGCGCGCGGGCCGAACTTCACCAGCGAAGAACCCGCACGGGCAAACCAGCCTGCAGGCACAACACCCTCGCCGCCTTCCAAGGCGAACTGGCCCATGCGGGCATAGTCAGACAGGCGTAGTGAAAGACAGCAACCCCCGATGTTGCCGCCCGTCAGGTCCTGCATCCAGAATAGCCCGCCTTCGAAGCCTGCAGGCTCGACGATCTTTTCCGCGGCATAGGCGGCAAGCGATTTCCCGGTTGCTTCCTCCACGATCAGGCCGAGCAGATTGGTTTCCAGCGTCTTGTAGACCCATTTTTCTCCCGCCGGCGCTTCGCGCTCGAGCGTGCGCGCGTAGGTGATCGCCTGCGATTCTCCGGCAACCGGCGCTATCGCCAGCATCTTGGCGACATCGCTGTCGGGATCGGTGTAGTCCTCGTTCCAGGCGACACCGCTGGTCATCGTTGCAATCTGCCCGACGGTAACGCCATCGTACGCCGTTCCCGCTAGCGCAGGGATTATCTCCGTTACAGGCGTTTCGACACTATCGATTGCGCCATCGGCGATTGCGGCACCCAGCAGGGTCGAGGTGAAGCTCTTGGCTACCGAGAAACTCGTCCAGCGATCGGTCTTGCTTAAGCCCAGACCGTATTGCTCGAACACGATCTTTCCGTCTTTCAGAACCATGACCCCGGCAGCATTCGTGTCCGCCATATAGGTACCGATTGCCGTCTGAAGCGAAGCCGGCAGCGGCTGGGATGATTTCGGCAACACACGTGGCGAGGATGCGGGCGCAACCTCCAGCCCCGGGAACGACCCTTCCATGTCGCGGAATGCGGCCGAACGGCGTTCATCGCTCCAGAACAAGATCGAATCGGAAGGGTCCATGCTCGCCATCTGTTCCGGCATGGATTGGGTGACGGCTGGCGGTGCAACGGTTGCAGGCGCTGTCGCACTCTCCTGAACGGTACCCGCGCAGGCCGTCAAAGCCAGTGCCGCGCTGGAAATCCACAGTGCCTTCATTGTCATTCTCCCCTTTTCACGAGCGTTACCTGGTGGACGTTGATCCCGCCACCACGGAAGCCCCCCTCGCAATACATCAGATAATAGCGCCACAGGTCGCAGAATTGCGCATCGAAGCCATCGGGCAGGCGTCCTTCGGCTTCGGCCGCGTCGAAATTGTGCCGCCACTGTTTCAGTGTTTCGGCATAGTCGATACCGAAATCGTGCTGCTCCTGCCAGGCTAGGCCCCGCTCTTCGGCCAGTCGTCGGAATTCGCTGGTCCGGATCAGCAGGCCGCCAGGAAATATATACGCCTGTATGAAATCGGCGCTCTTCGCGTAGTCATCGAAAAGTTCGTCGCTCATGGCGATATACTGGATCGCCGCGCGTCCGCCGGGCTTCAGGTTACGGGCAACGCAATCCATGAAGGTAGGCCAGTATTCGCGGCCCAGTGCTTCGACCATCTCGACCGATACGATGGCGTCATACTGCCCTGCCGTATCGCGATAGTCCTGCTTCCGGAAATCCACGGTGACGTCGTGATGCTGTCGCGCCCATGACAATTGTTCGTCGGAAAGGCTGATCGCGGTGACGTCATTCCCGCGAGACGCAAGGAAACCGGCCAGCGCGCCCCAGCCACAGCCGATTTCCAGGATCTTGTCCGTATCACCGATGCGATTGGCCAGTGCTTCCCACTTGCGCTTCTGCGCAGCTTCGAGGCTGTCGTTCTTCACTTCCAGCGCAGAAGAGTAGCTCATCGTGCGATCAAGCCACGCTTCATAGAAATCGTTACCCAGGTCGTAATGCGCGCTGATGTTCTTGCGCGCTCCCTTGTGGGTGTTGCGATTGACGAGATGCGCCAGTTTCAGTGCGTGACGGAAAGGCCCCTTGGCCCGCGCGGTGTCTCCCAGCCGCGTCGCATGCTGCATGAACAGCGCGAAAAGCGGCACCGGATCCGGGCTCCACCACTCGCCTGCTTCCCATGCCTGGTACCAGCCAACCGAACCGTTGCTGGCGAGGCGGATCAGTGCATTGTAACTGCGCAGTTCGACCACGCATTCGAAACCCGGCGCACGATTGCCCAGGACCTTCGGCGTTCCATCCGGCAGGGTGCCGTGAATTGTTCCGGAAATCAGGGCCTTGTCGATCTTTCCCAAGATCTTTTCGAAGCCGGGCGCGATGGCGCGCGCGAACCAGCCCGGCTTGCGGGCGAAGCGCTGCGATCCCGAAATCAGTTCGCGGCCGCGCGATGTGGTCTGCATGTCCATTGCGCGCCGCTATTGCGCGGGCGCGCCACGGTTTCAAGCTAGTCCTTGCTTGCACGGTACGCTTCGAGCGCGCGTTCACGCGCTTCCTTGTGCCCGATCATCTTCTTCGGATAGTCTCCGCGTCGGTCGTCCGGTGGATCGTGGATACAATCATCGTCGAGGTTCGACAGCTCGGGCACGTATTCGCGGATATAATCTGCCGCATCGAACTTTTCGCTCTGCGTCAGCGGCGCCATGATCCGGCTGAACATGTTGCTGTCTACCCCGGTGCCTGAAATCCACTGCCAGTTCACGCCATTATTCCCGTAGTCCGCATCGACAAGGCAATCCCAATACCACTGTTCGCCATATCGCCAGTCGATCAGCAGGTGTTTCACCAGGAAACTGGCGCAGATCATCCGCACCCGGTTGTGCATCCAGCCGGTCTGCCACAGCTGGCGCATCCCGGCATCGACGATGGGGTAACCGGTCATGCCTTTTTGCCAGCATTCCAGATCCTGCTGGATCAGGTGCCCGGCATTGGGATTGCGCCACAGGGTCCGCTTGTCATAGTCGCGGTAACTGTCGCGCGGGTAGTCGGGGAACTGGTCGATCACGTTCTGGGCATAATCGCGCCAGATGATTTCCTTGGCAAAGGTCTTCCAGCCTTCGCTGCGCTTGTCCTTGAGCTTGTGCCAGACTTGCGCGGGGCTGATCTCGCCCCAGTGCAGGTGCGGTGAGAGGCGCGAGGTTATATCCTGTGAAGGCAAATTGCGGCCTTCATCATAGTCTGCGACTTCATCCGTCCACCATTCCAGACGGTCGTGCGCGGCATCCTCTCCGATCTCCCAGAATTCGCGGATGCCCCCGGCCCAGTCGGGCTTCGAGGGGAGAAGTTCCCAATCGTCGAGCGCGTCGCTCTGCGGCCAGGTGTCCGGTGAACGGACCGTATCAGGCTCGGGCAAGGGATCGCGTGGCGGCATGACGTCAAGCATCGCTTTCGAAAACGGCGTGTAGATCTTGTACGGATCGCCAGATCCGGTTGTCACGCTGCCGGGAGGAAGCAGGTAATTGCCATCGTAGAGGCACAGATCGGCTTCGTCCCCCAACGCATCGCGCAACTCGTCTTCAGCCTCTTTCCACCAGGGTTCGTAGTGGCGCATCGCGTGAATGCAGGAAGCGCCGGTCTGGTCGGCTATCGCGGCGAGTACTTGTGGTGCATCGCCCTTACGCAGCACAATCCGCGAACGGCGCTTGCCGAGGCTCCGGCCCAGATCCTCCAGCGAGTGATGCAGCCATACCCTCGAGGCGCCGCCATAGGCATGGTCGCCTGCCCGAGCGTCATCGAGGACATAGACGGGAATGATGGGTCCGGCCTGTGCGGCGGCATGGAAGGCTGGCTGGTCGGCCAGGCGCAGGTCGCGCCGCAGCCAGACGATCTGGGGTGAACTCATGCCAATGGAACACAAAGGCGCAGGCGCTGGTTCCACCTGACATGAACAGCCAGGCAAAACCGATATCCGAAGCCGAGGACAAACCCCTTCCCGCAGAAACGATCGTCCTTCCCGAGCGCGGCTTCACAATCGACCGAAAGAAGGCATTAATCGTTGCCGGCATCTTGTGGCTGGGTTTTGCGATCATGGTCTGGCTTGTCGTGACGGGTCGCACCGGACAGTTCGACCGGTGGGGCCTCATGTCTTTCCGCACAGGAGAAGCGCTCGGTCCCAAGGGTCCGGAACTCGTATTCGAAAGCGTGCGCGATGTCACCGCCCTGGGCGGCGTATTCCTGCGCAACTTGTTCGCGCTGGCGGCCGTGGTCGCACTGCTTTTCCTGAAGCTGCGGCGCGAAGCCTTTCTCTATGCGGCAACCGTCATGACCGGATGGCTGGCCAATACCGGTCTGAAGCTATTGGTCGGGCGCGAACGCCCGCAGATCGTTCCGCATCTGACGGAGGCCGGCGGGGAAAGCTTCCCGTCCGGTCACAGCTTTTCCGCAGCTGTCGTATGGATCGGCATGGCTATCGCTTTTGCAGCGCTCAGCAAGCGGCATTCGGTCCGCTACACGATAATCGGAGCGGCAATGCTGCTGAGCGCGGGAGTCGCGTGGAGCCGTGTCATGCTTGGCGTTCACTTCCCGAGC
>CATMNW010000204.1 GCA_950071875.1 uncultured Erythrobacteraceae bacterium
ACATTGCCGAAGACGATCCCCTGATCGGCCAGGCCCGCCGCCAGATGGGACCGCTTCTAGGCGAGGAATATGCCGATCAACTTCGCGCCGCCATGCGTGAAGAACTTGGCGTATCGCGCAATCCGACGGCCATCGAAGCTGTACGTCAGCAGCTGATTGGTAATTGAGGCACACTTGGGGACGACGCTTAACGGCGCGGCAGAGGCGCGCAACGCACTGGCACAGGGCAAGCCGGCTCTCGTATGGCGCGAGGTCGTGGCCGATACCGAGACCCCGGTAAGCGCCGCTCTCAAGCTTTTCGAAGATGGACGCGGCGATTTCGTTCTGGAATCGGTAGAAGGCGGCGAGGTCCGCGGGCGTTACAGCCTGATCGGTCTCGATCCAGACCTCGTATTCAGGGCGACCGGCGACGCAGCCGAAATCAATAGTGACTGGCAACGGTCGCGCGATGCATTCACCGCTTGCGAAGCGGGCACGCTCGAAAGCCTTCGCGGTCTTGTGGAAGCCTGTCGCTGTGATGTTCCGTCCGTACTGCCCCCTGCCCTCGCTTGCCTTGTCGGCCATTTCGGATACGAAACCATCGGTCTCGTCGAGAAATTGCCCAGACCGGAGCAAGCGGGCGTGGATGTGCCGGATATGCTCTTCGTACGTCCGACGGTACTTCTCGTATTCGACCGCCTGAGCGATGCACTGTATTGTATCGCGCCCGTCTGGCCGGATGGAAGCATCGAAAAATCCGGTGAGCGTATTGACGAAGTCCTGCGAAAACTGGCTCAGCCGCTTCCAACAGCCCCAAGGTCCGACATGGATCATCCGGAGCCCGAGTTCGCTCCGACCATGTCCGCAGCCGACTACGAAACGATGGTCCTCCGCGCGAAAGATTACATCGAAGCTGGAGACATCTTTCAGGTCGTGCTTTCGCAACGCTTTACTGCGCCCTTCAGCTTGCCACCGATGGCGCTTTATCGAGCGCTTCGCCGAGTCAATCCTTCTCCCTTCCTCTATTTGCTCGACATGCCCGGCATGGCGATCGTCGGATCAAGTCCGGAAATCCTCGTCCGGGTACGTGACGGTGAAGTCACCATTCGCCCGATTGCAGGAACGCGACCCCGCGGTGCGACCCAGGCGGCTGATCGCTCTGCCGAACAATCGCTTCTGTCGGACCCGAAAGAGCGCGCCGAACACTTGATGCTACTGGATTTGGGGCGCAACGACGTTGGCCGCGTCGCCGAATCCGGCACGGTTTCCGTCACCGAGAGCTTTACCGTCGAACGTTACAGCCACGTCATGCACATCGTCAGCAATGTCACAGGCCGCCTCGATCAATCGAAAGACGCGATAGATGCGTTGTTCGCCGGATTTCCTGCAGGAACCGTCAGCGGGGCACCGAAGGTGCGTGCCTGTGAGATTATCGCCGAGCTGGAGCCTGCAACCCGCGGACCGTATGCGGGTGGGGTCGGATATTTCGCACACGACGGTTCGGTAGACAGCTGCATCGTTTTGCGTACCGCTATCGTGAAAGATGGTACAATGCATGTCCAGGCAGGTGCCGGGATCGTCGCGGATAGCGACCCGTCCTATGAACAAAAGGAATGCGAAGCGAAAGCTGGCGCTCTTATCGCCGCGGCAAAGGAAGCGGTACGTCTCGCCAAGGAACCCGGTTTCGGACAATGAAGAAAACTATCGCAATCCTGATCTTTCTCGGACTTGCCGGCTGCGAGGCCCAGCCCGAGGGTGAACCGGTCGCCCGTGCGCGGATTGACGGTCAGGCAACTACCCAAGAGCCCGATCCCAGTCCGAGTCCCACGTCCACTCTGGCGAGCCAGGTCGAGAGCGCTTGTCGTTCGATTATCTTTGAAGATACATCTCTAACTCACTGCCTTGCCGTGCCTTCACGTCATCGCATCGAGATGGCGCTCGGCCCGGAAGGCGCGCCATATCGAAGCCTGAAGGCATTTTCGGAAACCCGCGACGGAGAGACTATCGCATTCGCAATGAATGCCGGAATGTTCGATGATGACGGTAAGCCTATCGGATATTTCGTTTCGGATTCAGAGCGGTTGCAAAAACTGAATGTCTCCGATGGCGCGGGCAATTTTCACATGAAGCCGAATGGCGTATTCTGGGGCAGCAACGGTGAATGGCAGGTTCGCGACACCGAATGGTTTCTGACCAACGTCACCGAGCGCCCTGCGTTCGGGACGCAATCAGGGCCCATGCTGGTTGTGGATGGCCGGATTCACCCGGAAATCACGCGTGATGGCCCCTCTCGCCTTATCCGCAACGCGGTCGGGGTAGACGATGAAGGGCGCGCTCATTTCGTTATATCCAACGCGCCGATTTCGTTCGGAAAGCTGGCACGGTTCTACAAGGACGAACTGAACGCGAAGAATGCCCTCTTCCTCGACGGTAACGTGTCGCTTCTATGGAACCCTGCTACCGAGCGTCTCGACACCGGGGCACCAATCGGGCCGATTGTCGCTGTCACAAAGAAAGCTGCCGAATGACCGAACATCGCCGCAACTTGTATCCCGAGATCGAACCCTACGAGACAGGCATGCTCGATGTCGGCGAAGGACATTCCCTATATTACGAACGGGTCGGCACACCAGATGCAAAGCCTGCCGTGTTCCTCCACGGGGGTCCGGGAGGCGGCATGGCACCCGACCACAGGCGGCAATGGGATCCCGAACTGTACGATGTGCTACTGTTCGACCAGCGCGGATGCGGGAAATCCCTTCCCTTTGCGGAAATCGAGAACAACGATACGTGGCGCATAGTCGACGATATCGAGCGTTTGCGCGAGATGTGTGGGCACGAAAAATGGCAGGCGTTCGGGGGTAGCTGGGGCTCGACGCTCGCCCTTGCCTATGCGCAGAAGTATCCCGAACGCGTCAGCGAACTGGTTCTTCGCGGAGTATTCCTGGCCCGCGAGCGCGAGAAGAGCTGGCTGTATTCCTACGGTGCGAGCGAAATCATGGCCGAGCAATGGGATGATTTCATTGGCCTTATTCCAGAGAACGAGCGTGGCGATCTGGTGCGGGCCTATTATGACCGTCTCACCAGCGACGATGAAGAGACCCGTCTCGCCGCCGCGAAGGAGTGGTCGCTCTGGGAAGGCAATGTCGCCACGCTGCTACCCAACGAAGCATTGCTCGACAGCTTTGCCGATCCCGCAAAGGCTGTGCCGTTCGCACGGATCTGCGCAAAGTTCTTCCTCGAAGATTTCTTTCTGGATGACGGCCAACTCCTCGAAAACGTTGATAAGATTGCACAAATACCCGGCATCATCGTTCAGGGGCGCCACGATATCTGCACACCTCCATCGGCTGCGTGGGCGCTTAAGAAAGCCTGGCCTTCTGCCGATCTGTGGATCGTCCCTGACGCAGGGCACAGCGCAAGCGAGGCAGGTATCGTAGACGGATTGGTACGCGCGACCGACACACTCGCCGGCAAGCAAGCGTGACGTCACGGCGAGCTTATCTTGCTTGATAGAAGCCGCCACGCTCGCCATTGACGCCACGAATGAGTGACAATCGATCCATCCTCGTAATCGACAATTACGACAGCTTCACCTTCAACCTGGTCCATTATCTGATGGAAATGGGTGCGAAGGTGGAGGTGATGCGCAACGACGCAGTATCCGCAAACGAAGCTCTGGCGTCGGACCATGCCGGATATCTGATTTCACCGGGCCCTTGCACCCCGAACGAAGCGGGGATCAGCCTTGATCTGGTCGCGGCCTGTGCGAAAGAGAAGAAACCCTTGCTGGGTGTATGTCTGGGTCATCAGGCGATAGGCCAGTATTTCGGCGGCCGAGTCGTGCGGGGCGGGTTAATGCATGGAAAGACGTCACCGGTTTCACATGACGCGAGCGGCGTTTTTGCCGGGCTGCCCTCACCGTTCGTCGCGACACGTTATCACTCGCTCATTGTGGAAGACATCCCCGATTGCCTGGAAATCAATGCGGAAAGCGCGACGCCGGGATATGAGAATACAAGCGTAATGGGTTTCCGTCACAAGGAATTGCCGATTCACGGGGTTCAGTTCCACCCTGAAAGCATTGCTACCGAGAACGGTCACGACCTGCTTGCGAACTTCCTTCAGATGTGCGGCATCCCAGCCAAGGTTCCAGCATGAAAACATTACCTGAAGCCAATGACCACCTGAACGAGAGCGAGGCGGAAGAGGTTTTCGGCTGGATCCTCGATGGTGAAACCAGTGACGAGGATATCGCCCGCTTTCTCACGGACATGTCAGCACGCAGCGAGACTTCCGACGAAATCGCAGGTGCTGCCCGTGCACTGCGCGCACGCCTGATCCCAATCTCAGCGCCTAATGGGACTATCGATTGCTGCGGCACCGGCGGCGATGGGCATCATACGCTGAATGTGTCGACAGCGGTAAGCCTGGTGGTCGCAGCATGCGGTGTGCCTGTTGCCAAACACGGCAACAGGGCAGCGAGCAGCAAGTCCGGTGCCGCGGATACGCTTGAAGCCCTCGGCCTGGATATGGAAGCTGCCGGAAGAAGCGCCGAGAAGACATTGTCGGAGCTTGGAATTTGTTTCCTGTTCGCCAAGAACCATCATCCCGCAATGGGCCGTATCCAGCCCATCCGGCAGAAGCTTGGCGTCCGCACGATATTCAATCTGATGGGGCCGCTCTCCAATCCGGCACAAGTACAGCGCCAGTTGATCGGTATCGCGCGCCCTGCGTATGTCCCGATCTACGCATCGGCAATGGCGAAACTTGGCACCGAACGCAGCTTCATCGCATCAGGCGACGAAGGGCTCGACGAACTGAGCCTGGCCGGAGGAAACGAGCTTGCCGATGTAAGTGCCCACGATTTTTCGATGCGGCGCGTCCTTGCCGTCCAGGCGAACCTCCCTCACGCCCCCGTCGAAGCGATCCGCGGCGGTGATCCGGAACATAATGCACGTGCTCTCGAAGCGCTGCTCGGCGGTACCCCGGGACCTTACCGCGACGCTGTCCTTTTCAATGCATCGGCCACGTTGATCGTTGCCGGCCGCTCGAATGATTGGTCGGAAGGAGCGGAAATCGCTGCCGAGGCGCTGGACTCCGGTGCCGCCCGCCAATTGTTGCTAAGCTGGATCGAAGCCACGACCTGATATGAACAAACTCGAAGAAATTTGCGCCACCAAGCGTGAAGAAGTGGCTGTCCGGAAACGTGAGAAATCGTTCGCCGATCTGGGCGCAGCAGCGC
>CATMNW010000205.1 GCA_950071875.1 uncultured Erythrobacteraceae bacterium
CTAGACTCTTGTTGTTGAGTCACTTTCGAGCAACTGTGTATTTTTAGCCCGGTAAAACTGATACCAAAAACGTTACAATCGTTCCACATAAGTGGTGTCGGTCGCTCAGTCGGCTGTTGCGAAGGCATGGGCGTAGGAGCAATTGTTGGATCGCGCGCAGTGTTTTTTAAAGAATTTTGTGCCATCTAAAAAAAAGAATTTCGAAAATCACAGACCCGGCAGTGAAGGAGCAGGAGGTCGAGTTCCTGCTCGCTCGTGCGGCGCGAAATCACGACGCGTTCGAGCATCCGGTCATCCCCGCTGCGCCAGAAACTGGCCATGCGGAGACAACCTAGAGCCCACCAGACTGTGCGATAAACGAGCCAGAAACGGAACCGCCCGGCATCGACCTTCGCGCCGCTTTCCGCCTCATAGGCATCGACGTAGGCCTGGAGCGAACCGAGCCCCAGTGCCGGTCGGTCGACCCGAGAGAAACGCCACACCGCCATGCAACCGAAGGCGAGATCTTCGTGCCGGTCACCGAAATGCGCCAATTCCCAGTCGAGCACCCCAGTGAGGCGAGATTCTTCGGCAAGCAAATTCCCCAAGCGATAGTCACCATGATTGAGCACCGGATCGACGGGCTCGGGCAGATTGTCGCGCAGCCAGCTGATCCCGAGCGCGATGATTGGCCGATCCCCGCCTGCATCTTCGAATTGCTGGGCCAGACCCTCGACCGCTTCGGCATAGTCCATTTCCGGAACGTCGTCCGGAAGCGCTGCGTGCGGGATGCCGTGAATGCGGGCAAGATCGCGGGCCACTTCCTGCAGCAACCGGCCCGGCTCTTCCATGGCAAGGATGGCACGTGGATCGGGCGAACCCGAAAGCGCACGCATCACAAAGCCGCTACCGATACCGTCCCGCGGGTCCAGCACGACGATTACTTCAGGCGCGGTCACTTGCGCAGCATGGGCTGCGCGAATGATTTCCGCCTCGCTGTCGTGACCAAATGGCCGGCCCTCCATGAACGAGAGGCTCGGGGCGCGGCGCAGAACATAGTCTTCGTCCCCGCTCGTGAAGCGCCAGCTCTCCATGGTCGCCCCGCCGGTAAGCCTGTGGAGCCCGACAGGCGCGGGCAAGCCGGCACGGTTCAGTGCTTTGCCAAGTCCGTTCTCGAGCGCATTCGCGCTGTTTATCTCTCCCATGCGGTTGATGTGTGCAGCGAAACACTCCGCCGCTCAACCCCGGACCTGTTCCTGCCCTCGTTCGTTCAACCAACGATTGTACAATTCCAGACGGAGAGAGTTTTCATGCGCCTTCCCAACAATGCATTTGTCGCCATCGTCGATGGTGAAAATTTCACGATCATGCGCAACACCGGCCATCCACTCGAACCCAGTTTGAGCAAAGCGGAAAAACCCGATCTTTCAGCAACCAATTTCAGTGCCGGTATCAAGCACCAGGACGATATCGGGCAGAAGCATGGCCGAACCGACCTGAATGAGCTGGCTCACGGGGCTGCCGCCGCTGAATGGCTCAATGCCAAATCGATCGCCGGAGAAATTTCCGACGTGCTTGTGATTGCGGACCCAAAGACCCTCGGCGAGATGCGTCGCCATTATCACGTCGAGCTGGAGAAGCGGTTGGTAGGCGAAATCGACAAGACCGTTTCGGGCGAGACTACCGACAAAATCGAGAAAATGATCGCGAACGCCTGAGGTCCGATCTACCACGCATAACCAGACCGTTCCCGGCCTCATCCTGCCCTTTACACTTCTCATCGCGCGGCCCTTGTCTCGACACAATGGTTTGTCATTAAGGTTCGCCTAACGATGAAGGGTGTACAGGGTCGGGATGGGTAAAGGGTTTTTTGCACACGCATTGTCTTTCGGGGCATTGGCTCTGGGGGCTCCGCTTGCAGCGGAAGAGACAGGTTTCGAAGCGGCTTTCGATACCGCATTGGGTACGGAGGTCCGGTCCCCTGCAAGGTTCGACGCTGTTTATGCGAACCCCCTGGAACAACAGATCGCAGCCCTTGCCGATGGATCTAACGGGCGCATCGGCGTTTACGCGATCGACTTATCGACCGGACGCGAGGTCGGAATTCTGGCCGATCAGCTGTTTCCGATGGCCAGCACCAGCAAGGTCGCTATCGCTGCGACATTTTTGGCAGGGGTCGATGCCGGCAAATATAGCCTAAACGATGAATACCGGCTGCCGCGTCCCGGAGGCGCCAGCATGGCTGCACACCGGCATCTGGCATTGATGATCAGCAAGAGCTGCAATGATTGTACCGATGCGCTCCTGGCCGCTGTCGGTGGCCCGAAAGCAGTCAACAAATTCATGAAAGATGCCGGAATCGACGGCTTCCGCCTCGACCGCACCATTCGCACGCTTATTCGCGAAGATGGCCGTGTAGACCCGGCTTGGACTGTCGACCCGAAAGACAGTGCAACACCGCGGGCCATGGGCCAGCTTCTGGCCGGCATTTATCAGGGCAAATGGCTGAGCGACTATTCGCGCCGCGTGCTGATGGATGCCATGCTGGAGACGACCACCGGGAAGAAGCGGATGCGCTCTGCCCTGCCGATGAGCGCGCAGCTCGCTCACAAGACCGGCACGCTTAGCCGAACGGCAAGCGACATCGGCATTTTCCATACTGCCGACGGGCGCGCGATCGCGGCGGCCATTTATGTGACGGGGCAAAGCCCTTCGATGGCAATCGAGAACGGCAGCCGCGCCCGCAAACTTGAAGCACGCGCCAGCCGCGACGCTCGTATCTCCAATATCACCTATGCGCTTTACAACGGGTTCGAGCAGCAACCGGGCGATGGTCGCAACTGGGCGAACGCCGATTACGGCGGAAATTAATCGACACCCGCAAAAGAAAAGGGCGGCGCCAGCTGGCACCGCCCTTTCCATTTCGAGAACGTAAACCGTTCGCGAAGCTGGCGACTATTAGTCAGCCTGAGCTTCTGCTTCGGTTTCGCCTTCGACGCCAGCTTCGACTTCAGCAGCAGCTTCGTCGGCTTCCATAGCAACTTCTTCAGCACCGGCTTCCATGGCTTCGCCAGCGGCTTCCATGTTTGCTTCGGTGTCAGCAGCAGCGTTTTCAGCGGTTGCTTCTGCGGTGTCTTCGGTAGCTTCCGAGCAAGCAGCGAGGGTCAGGGCAGCAGCCGAAGCAGCAGCGAAAAGAGCGATCTTGCGCATAGATTCAAATCCTTGAACAGCGAGTTATCAATGCGGTTTTGGGGCAATCGGCCCCATCTCCGCGCGAACCCTCAAATGAGGCCTCACGGTGTCTAAATAGTGGCCGTATTGAGGCGCGGCAAGCAGTTTCGCCTTAATCCCGCCATATTTGTGATCAAACACCCGGAAAATCCAATAATTTCCACTGATTGTGCGCAGATCAAAAAATGGCGCTCCCCATGCGGTCTGACCATTGCTAAGCCCTTTTGCCATGGGTGAAACACCGCATCTCTACCTCGTCGACGGCTCGGCATATATCTTTCGCGCCTATCATCGCCTCCCGCCTTTGACCGACCCGGAAGGGACACCGGTCGGCGCAGTCTATGGCTACACCACCATGCTCTGGAAGCTGGCCGACGATCTCGACAAGGCCGACGGACCTACGCACCTCGCAGTGGTGCTCGACAAATCGAGCCAGAGTTTCCGCAACGAGATTTACGACCAGTACAAGGCAAATCGCCCCGACCCGCCTGAAGACCTGGTCCCGCAATTCCCGCTGATCCGCGATGCGACACGCGCCTTCAGCCTGCCGCTGGTCGAAGAACCTGATGTGGAAGCGGACGATATGATCGCATCCTACGCCCGCGCAGCACAAGATGCCGGGTGGAACGTCACAATCGTGTCGAGCGACAAGGACCTCATGCAACTGGTCGGCGAGAAAAACGGCGCGCGCATCGATATGCTCGATACGATGAAAAATGCGCGTATCTATATCGATGAAGTGCAGGAGAAATTCGGGGTCCCGCCTGAACTGGTTGGCGATGTGCTCGCCCTTATGGGCGATTCGGTCGATAACATTCCCGGTATCTTTGGCGTCGGCCCCAAGACCGCCAGCAAATTGATCGACGAGCACGGTAGCTTGACCGCCGCGCTCGATGCCGCTGCGGATATGAAGAAGTCCAAGTTGAAAGAGCGGCTGCTGGAACATCGCGCGGATGCAGAACTTAGTCGTGTGCTGGTGACCCTGAAGGAAGATTGCGCTCTTCCCATCCCGATCGATGACATGAAGCTGGGCGGCGTTCCCGAAGAACCGCTTGCGGCTTTTCTCCAAAAGCACGGCTTCACAAGTCTGCTCAAACGTCTCGATGCCGGTACAGGCAGCCCTTCGCGTGCGACCGACCTTAACCCGGCGAAGCAGGACACCATGGCTGCCGAAACGAGTAGCGATGGAAATCGTCAGCCCCTGCCCGATTATCCGCCAATCGACCGCTCGGCTTACGAATGCGTCCAGACGATGGAGCGGCTTGAACACTGGATCGATCGTGCACATGCCGCTCGTCTTGTTGCGGTCGACACGGAGACAAACAGCCTCGACGCCATCCGTGCCGACCTTGTCGGCATCAGCCTGGCGCTGGGTGCTAACGATGCGTGTTACATACCCCTTGGCCACGGTGGAAGTGACATGTTCGCCGAAAAGCTCGATCAGGTGGACAAGGCCCAAGCCCTCTCCGCGCTGAAACCGCTGTTTGCAAGCGACGCGGTCCTCAAGGTGTTCCATAACGGCAAGTACGATCTCAATGTCCTCGCCCGCAACGGCGTGCCGGTCGCACCGATCGAGGACACGATGATCATCAGCTTCGATCTCGATGCGGGCAGACAGCTAGACGGTATCGGTGGAGGCCACGGCTTGGACGAACTGGCGGATCGTCATCTCGGTCACACCTGCCTGTCCTTCAAGGAAGTGTGCGGGACAGGCAAGAAGGCGATCCCTTTCGGCGACGTTCCGCTCGACAAGGCGACGGAGTATGCTGCCGAAGATGCGGACGTCACCTGGCGGCTCTACCGTCATCTCAAGCCACGCCTCGCCACAGAGGGTGGCACGCGTATCTACGAGCGCGTCGATCGCCCGTTGGTGCCGGTGGTGGCCCAGATGGAACGGCACGGGATCAAGGTCGATCGCGCCCGCCTTGCCAAGCTGAGCGAAGAGTTCGCTACGGAAACCGCACGACTCGAGAAGGAAATCCATCAAACGGCAGGGACC
>CATMNW010000206.1 GCA_950071875.1 uncultured Erythrobacteraceae bacterium
GAGGCGCAGTTCTGCCGTTTTCGTGCGTAATTCGTCGCCGCCGGTTGCGCGGGCGAAATCGCCCGGGCCGAAATCGACGTCGCCTTCGACATTGGTGTTGTTGCGCGCATCATAAGCGCCCAGCAGGGTCAACGTGCTGCCGATCCCGTCCAGCGGAACGGCAAGCCTGGCGTTGATACCGCGATACTCGAGATCGGTCTGGTTGAGCGTGTTGAAGTTGAGATCCCGCGAGTAGTCCTGCGGGCCGTCGACCCGCGAGTACGGGATATTCACCGACTTGATCCAGTCGTAATACCCGTTGACGGTCAGTTCGACCGTTCCCGGGGTAAAACGTACGGTGCCGTTTATAGAATCGCTGTTGTAGGGATTGCCGTCCGCATCGAGGAGCACGTTGCGGGCAAAACCGTCCTGCTCCTGATGCGACGCGGCGACGCGGACCGCGAGCAGGTCCTCGACAACCGGTCCGGACAACGAACCGGCGATAATGAACTGGTTGTCCGGCCCAGCATAGCTCCCGCTTACGCGGCCTTCGAATTCGTTTCCGGGCTGACGGGTGATGACGTTGATGGCACCGCCCAGCGTGTTCTTGCCGTAAAGGGTGCCCTGCGGCCCGCGCAGCACCTCGATCCGCTCGATGTCGAGCAGCGGGTTGTTGAGATAGGCCGTATTGGGCCGATAGATGCCGTCGACAAACAGTCCTACACCGGGCTGGACCGATTGCACCAGCGTCACGCCGACACCGCGAATGGCAACAAACGCACGACCCGCACCGTCGCTGTTGATGTTCAGACCGGGGGCGAGCACAGCCGCTTCACGGACCGAATTTATGCCGCGCGCCGCCAGGGTATCGCCATCGATCGCAGTCGCGGCGACGGGCACCTCGAGAAGGGTTTCTTCCCGCTTGCGCGCTGTAACCACGATGACGTTCCCCGAATTTTCCTGTTCGATGATCACCGGATCGTCCGTGAGCTCGCCCCGGTCGGGGGCGGTGTCGTCTTCCAGTGTTATCTGCGCCGTCGCCGCGCTGGCGGCAAACGCCAGTCCGGCAACACTCGACAAAGCCGCGATGCGGAAAATATTCATGCCCGTAACCTCTCCCTGCGGAGCTCTTGCCCCATCTATCGAACCTATAATACAGCTGAGCTACCTGTAAGAAAGGTTTGCGATTGTGCCGATCGTCAGAGAGGCTTTGCCGCGTTCGAGAATGTAGCGATTGCTGTCCGGCCTGCGATGCGCAGGAATTGCCCGGCGTGGCGTGTTGATCGGCATCTAATTTCGAACGTCGGCCGGTCCGCAGGTTACCAGCAGGTGTAGCCGCCATCGGCCAGCACAATCGCCCCCGTCATCAGGCTGGACATGTCGGATGCCAAGAAAAGCACTACCGCAGCCACTTCCTCAGGCTCGCCCAAACGACCTTGCGGCGTTCCGTCGATCCAGCGCCGGTACATTTCACCCTCGCGATCGGCAAAGGCGTTGAGCGGGGTGGCGATGTAGGTCGGTGCCACCGCATTGACGCGCACGCCCCGGTCAGCCCATTCCGCAGCGAGGCTCCTGGTCAGCTGATGCACGGCCGCTTTCGAGGCGTTGTAATAGCTTTGGGCTTGCGGGCGGTTGACGATGAAGCCGCTCATCGAGCCCACGTTGACGATTACGCCGCCCCCGGCGTCCAGCAAATGTCGACCGAAAGCGCGTGCGCACCAGAAGGTGCCGTTGAGGTTTACATCGATTACGTTGAGCCAGTGCTCGTCCTCAACGTCTTCCGCAGGGGTCTCGCTGCGCGCGATCCCCGCATTGTTCACCAGGATATCGATGCGGCCTTCGCGTGCGATCAGGGTTTTGACTGCATCGTCGACCTGCGCCGAAGATGTAATGTCGAGCAAGAGCGAGGCGCAGTCTACACCCTTTTCGGCCAGTGCCGTTATTCCCTTTTCGAGCGCGGCAGGATCGCGATCGGCGATGATGACCCGCGCCCCGGCCTCGCCCAGTGCGTGGGCGCTGGCAAGGCCGATGCCTTGCGCGCCGCCGGTTACGACCGCGACCCGCCCGTCGAGGCGCAGCTTTTCGAGATACATTGCGGCAGCTCCTAGTCTGGCAGATAGTCGGCTGCCGGCATCCGCGGTTCTACTCGCGTTTGGCCGGCGGCAAGCTGATAGACTGGCAGGTCGTCACCGGCGGGCTGCCAGGGCAAAGTGCCTTCGCGGGCGAAATTGGCCCAGATATCGTGGATCCGATCCGCCAGTTCGGACGGCGGCATTTCGCCGGCAATGCCACGCGGCCCCCTGATGCTTTCGAGTGTCTTGAATACGAAGGGTAGTTCGATGCCGTGACAGGCACCCAGTTCCCCTTCGCAGGCGGACGAACGCCAATCCATTTCGTAAACCCAAGTGCGCCCCCGGTGCGCTTTTGCGAACTGGCGGACGGGCCAGCGAAAGACCAGGTCGCTCATCGCCCGCGTCAGCGCTTCGCCAGGGCGGATGCCTTTTCCGCCGAGACCATAGGCCTTGAGGACCTTGCGCGACCAAGGATGAGAGCGGGACAACAGCCACCACGCCAGCAAGCCGGGGATCTTCTGGCGCACGCCCGGAGGCACAAAATAGAGATTCATTTCCTCGGCGTTCGAACCGATCAGGATATCGATATCCTTCCCGGTTCCCTTTCGCAGCGCCTCGACCGGCTTCTCCGGCAGGACGTCGTCGCCGTAGACGGGGATGAACCGGCTGATGCCGTAAACCGGCTCGAAGCCGTCGGCGTCGCGCAGATCGACCGCCATCGGCTTGGAGACTTTCTCCAGTGCGTCCATGGCCGTAGCGTGATCGACCTTTACGAAGCCATCCGCATCCGGAGCGATCCGGAGCAGTTTGGCAAGCTTGCGGACCAACCGCTGGGCGACGTCGATGTCCCGCACCATCGCGCCGTGGCCGCTCTGGATGATCGCGCGACGAAAGAGGCCCTTGGCGAGAGGCGACGTAACGAGGTCAGCGATGGCCATTGCGCCTGCGCTTTCGCCGAACACGGTCACATTTCCGGGATTGCCTCCGAACGCCCTAGCGTTTTCCTGCACCCAGCGGAGCGCAAAAAGTATGTCCCGCAGGCCGAGGTTGGTCGGGGCACCCGGCACCGGCAGAAATCCGTCGATCCCCAAGCGATAGTTGATCGCGATGCAAACCACCCCGGATTTGGCGAACTGGGTCCCGTCGCTTACGGGAGCATCCTTGCTGCCGACGACGAAACCGCCGCCGTGAACCCAGACCATGACAGGCGCGTCTTCGGCGTCTTCCGGCATCCAGACATTGGCCAGCAGGTAATCGCCATCGCTTCCGTCGCTGCCGGAACCGACCAGAGGTATGACATCCAGTTGGGGCAGTTCCCGGACACGATACGGCGCGCAAGGCCCGCGCTGCGTCGCATCCCTTATTCCTTGCCAGGGAGTACGCGGTGCCGACAATTCGAAACGCTGCGGCGGATCGGCGTAGGGAACACCGAGGAAGCTACAGACGCCATCCGCGCATGCGCCGCGCAGCAGGCCAGTCTCGAGTTCGAGGACGGGAGGTTGTTCCTTGACGTGCATCGATCGAACATTGCAGGAATCGGAGGCCTTCGTCAGTCACGAACACTTTGCGTATTGGCAGATTGGCTTTGCCGCAACGTGTCGAGTCTCTGCGACTTGCGACAGCGCGGTGCTGGGGGCACCCGTCTGAAGCGTGAGCGCTAGAGTGAGTAATCGGTCTGACCTTTCCGCATGTGCACCACTTTTGCGCTACAGTCGTGTGACCGCAGCGGTGTGATCCATCATGCTAAAAGGCGGAAAACCGTCGTTTTTGCGATAAAGTGGTCGGGGAGAGAGGATTCGAACCTCCGGCCCCTGCCTCCCGAAGACAGTGCTCTACCAGGCTGAGCTACTCCCCGACCGGATGCTTGCGGGGCGGACCCCGCGAGGCAGAGGCGGCCCTATAGGTGTGGATCACCGCACACGCAAGCGGACATTGCAGGCAAGTTTGTCCTATCGCTGGTCACCGAAAGGATTAGGCCGATCACCGTGACCGAATCGCATTACGAACAGCAATATCTCGACCTGATGGCGCGTATCTGGCGCGAAGGCGACGAGCGGGTGGACCGCACCGGCGTCGGCACGCGCTCGGTATTCGGTGCTCAGCTGCGGTGCAGTCTCGCGGACAATGCCGTTCCGCTGCTGACCACCAAGCGCGTCTACTGGAAGACCGCTGCGCGCGAGATGCTGTGGTTCCTCACCGGAGAGACCAACATCCGCCCGCTGGTGCTGCAGGGGGTGAAGATCTGGAACGAGTGGCCGCATGCGCGCTACGTGCACGAGACGGGGGACGACCTCTCGCTCGACGATTTCGTCCAGCGAATCGGCGATGACGAAGCTTTTGCTGCGCGGTGGGGCGATCTGGGCCCGGTCTATGGCAAGCAGTGGGTCGACTGGCCGACCTACCGCTATCGCCCCGATGGTCTGTACGAAAAGGGCGAGGGGATCGACCAGGTCAGCCAGGTGATCGAGAGCCTCCGAACAAACCCGGGAAGCCGCCGTCATATCATCGAAGGGTGGAATGTCGCCCAGCTGGACCGGATGGCGCTGCCGCCGTGTCACAAGACCTACCAGTTCCATGTCGGGGCGAACGGCACGCAGCTCAATTGCCTGCTCTACCAACGAAGCTGCGATGTGGCGCTGGGCCTGCCGTTCAACCTGTTCGGCGCGGCGTTGCTGACGCGGATGATCGCTCAGCAGACCGATCTTGAGCCGGGCGAACTGGTGTGGATGGGGGGCGACACGCACCTTTATCTGAACCATGCGCACCTGATCGAGGAACAGCTGGCGCGGGAACCGCGCGGGGCCCCGACGCTTGAGATTACAAGGCGTGCGTCCAGCATGTTCGACTACGAGATTGGCGATTTCGCGGTTCACGGATACGACCCGCACCCGCCGATCAAGGCACCGGTGGCCGTCTGACGGTCGCACCGCTTGACCCGCAGGGGCGCGCGCAATAAACGGTCGCCGAAATGAAAGAATGCGTCTCTCACGATAGAGACGCCGGGAGACAGACGCATGGCCAACGGGCCCGAGCGAGCCACCAAGGGCGACAACAAACCACGCTTGTCGCTTCACGTACCCGAACCTCAATATCGCCCCGACGCGGATGAGGTCGATTTCTCCGCGATCGAAGTGCCAGAGGCGGG
>CATMNW010000207.1 GCA_950071875.1 uncultured Erythrobacteraceae bacterium
CCAGTGGCAAACCGCTTTCCTCAAGCAGGCGGCGCATGGCCGGATGCGCGGGCATTCTCAGCGCGAGCGTGCCCAAACCTGCCGTCACGGCCTCGGCCAGTCCGGCTTCCGCACGACGCGGGAGGACGAGCGTTAGCGGACCGGGCCAATATTTGGCAGCAAGCTTTTCCGCTTCGGGAGAGAACTCCGCAAGCTGTCGCGCCTGATCGAGCGAAGCGACATGCACGATCAGCGGGTTGAAGCTTGGCCTGCCCTTCGCCTCGTAGATGCGCGCTACGGCCGCGTCGCTGTCAGCTCTGGCAGCAAGCCCGTAGACCGTCTCGGTCGGCACGGCCACGAGCCCGCCATCGCGCAGGATTCCCGCGGCGCGTGAAATGCCGCCTTCCCGCTCGTAGAACGTTTCCGTAACGTATTTGCCGCTCATGCCTGCGCGCTATATCTGGGTGCACACAAAGCCAAGAGGAAAGCCCCACGTGACCTATACGCCTGCCACCCAAGACCAGCTGCTCGCCATCCGCGTGAACGCCGGGATCGATGATCTGGCGAAAGCAGAGAAATTTGCTGCCGCCGAGCCCGACATGGTCGAAGCCATCGTCAGCGGGATCGGTGAATTCGCTGCCGGGGAATGGGCGCCGCTGAACCGTATCGGCGATCTGGAAGGGGCGAAGCTTGAAAACGGCGTAGTCCGCCTGCCTGACGGGTTCGAAGAAGCGTATCACCATTACGTCGAGCAGGGGTGGAACGCCATTTCAGGTCCCGCGGAGTTCGGCGGGCAAGGCCTGCCCTTCACCCTGTCGTGCAACGTGCTCGAAAACCTCGGCACCGCTAACATGGCCTTCAACCTGCTCCCGATGCTGAGCGTGGGCGCGATCGAATCGCTTGAACATCACGGCTCGAAGGAATTGCAGGAGAAATACCTGCCCAAGCTGGTCAGCGGCGAATGGTCGGGGACGATGAACCTTACCGAACCGCAGGCCGGATCGGATGTCGGAGCGCTGCGTACGACCGCGCATCTCATCGAAGAGGGCGAACATGCGGGCAAATACCGCATCAAGGGTCAGAAGATCTATATCACCTGGGGCGAGCACGAGCTGGCCAAGAACATCATCCATCTCGTCCTCGCGCGATTGCCGGATGCGCCCGAAGGCAGCCGCGGCATCTCGCTCTTCATCGTGCCCAAGTACCATGTGAAGGACGACGGGACGCCCGGTACACGCAACGACCTGCGCTGTGTCAGTATCGAGCACAAGCTTGGCATCAACGCATCGCCGACCTGTGTGATGAGCTACGGCGACAATGACGAATGCGTTGGCGAACTGGTCGGCGCGGAGAACCGCGGGCTGATGGCCATGTTCACGATGATGAACAATGCGCGCATCAATGTCGGCAACCAGGGCGTCCAGATCGGCGAACGCGCGACGCAGCAGGCGATGGACTATGCGAAGGAACGCATTCAGTCGGCGCGCGCCGGTTCGCCCGACAAATCACCGGTGGCGATCCTCGAACACCCCGACGTGCGCCGTATGTTGCTGCGTATGAAAGCGCTGACCGAAGGAGCGCGCGCACTTCTCTACTATGCCGCCGGACAAGTGGATCGCGGCACGCTCGGCGATCCGGCGGCCAAAGCGCGGGGCGAGGTCCTCACCCCGCTGATCAAGGCCTGGGGTACCGATATCGGCATCGAGGTCGCCAGCCTCGGTGTGCAGATCCATGGCGGGATGGGCTTCGTCGAAGAAACCGGCGCGGCACAGCACTGGCGCGATTCACGTATCGCTCCGATCTACGAAGGGACCAATGGCATCCAGGCTGCCGATCTCGTCACCCGCAAGCTCGGGATGGATGGCGGCCGTGCGTTGTCGACGCTGATCGGCGACATTGCCTCCGCAGCAAAGGGCGAGCCTGCGCTTGCCGCGCTTGCCGCAGATCTGGAAGCGGTGGCAAACTGGATGCGTGAAGAGGCAAGTCTGGACGACCGGCTCGCCGGATCGGTGCCGTTCTGCACAATGTTCGCAGTCGCGGTGGCCGCCTGGCAGCTGATGCGGCAGGTCGATGCTATCGAGGCCGGGGAAATGCCCGCGCTTGCCGCCACGAAGGCTGCGAGCACGCGCTTCTTCCTCGACCGGATCGTCCCGGAAGCATCGGGCCTGAAAACGGCAGCGATGGCTGGCGCCGAAGGACTTTACGCGCTTTCTGCCGACCAGCTGGTCGGTTGATCTAGTCCGCGGTTACGCGCCGCGCGAAATCGTCTTCGCCGAAGCTTGCTTCGATCCCGCGCAGCTCGCGCTGGGCGGGAAGACGCTCGCCGCTCATGCGCTCGACACCAGCTTGGGCTGCCGCACCCGGCGCAAAGACCCTCCAGATGATGCCGGCGGTATCGTCGGAAACCAGCAGGGATCCGTCGCCTGCCCATTCAACCCACGTCGGGCGGCCGCGCGTCGTGCCATCCTCTTTCAGGAAGCCGGTGAGCACAGGCACCGGCTTGCCGGTCGGGTTGCCCCGTTCGTCGAAAGCCACATAGACGACATCATATCCCGACGGCGGCTTCCGGTTCCATGAACCGTGCTGTGCGATGAAAGCGCCGCTGGCGAAGTTTTCGCCCATCTTCGCGCCTTCCTGGCTGAACACGAGGCCCAGCGCAGCGACATGCGGACCAAGCGCATATTCGGGAGTGCGAACGTAATTGATGTATTGCGGGATCGGGTACTTCACGCGGCGATCGAAGTTGTCGCCATAATAAACCCAGGGCCAGCCGTATTGCGATCCCACTGGTACGTTCGTTAGGTAATCGGGGACGAGGTCGGAGCCGAGCATGTCTCGCTCGTTCACGGTCGTCCACAGCTCGCCCGACCAGGGGCTGAATGCGAGGCCGTTCGGATTACGAAGACCCGCACCGTAAACGCGTTGGCGACCTGTCTCGAGGTTGATTTCCCAGATGAGAGCCCGGCCCTCCTCTATCTCCATCCCGTCTTCGCCGATGTTCGATTTCGAGCCCACGGCGGCATACAGACGATCGCCTTCGGGATGCAGTTCGAGGTTACGCATCCAGTGCCCCGTTCCTTCCGCAAGGTCGGCGATCTTTCGGCCCTCGCCTAAAAGTTCGGTAGCGCCGAGCTCGTAGTCGAATGCCAGCACTTCGTCGTGATTGGCGACATAAAGGGTGCCATCACCCCATGCCAGTCCCGAGGGAGAGTCGAGATCGTCGCGCAGCACGAGTCGCGTCTCGGCCGATCCGTCACCGTCGGCATCGCGCAGCAAGACCAGCTGGTTTGCGCTTTCGCCGCCGGCACCGGCCTTGTCGAACAGGAAGCTTGCTACGAGATCGCGAAGCCAGTTGCTTTCTCCGCCACCGATCTTGGGCGACCGCGTGAGCGAGACGAGGATATCCCCGTTCGGAAGCGCCTGCAGGGTGCGTGGATGGTCCAGGCCGTCAGCAAAGCGAGTGACCGCTAGGCCTTCTGCTGCCACGGGTACTTCATCCTTTGCCCAACCGACGGGCTCGGCAATTGCGACTGTCGGAAAACTTTCCGCTTCAGGTTCATCCAGCGTCGGATCGGTACCCACCGTACTGGCGAAATCGACATCGGCCGTGTCACCACGCGTGAAGAAGTAGCCTGCGATGCCGAGGACAAGCAGGAGGACGATGAGCGCGATGCCCAGTTTCTTGAGGATACCCATGGGCTGCACGGATAAGCGAGCAGGGGCTGCGGGGCAATGGGGCTTGCGAGCTTCGCGGCGCGCGCTACATCGCGGCGATGTTCGATTTCCGACCCGATCCCGATACGCCCAAGCCCGAAGCCTATCGGCAGCTGGTTGATGCCGCCGAAGCCTTGACCAGCGGAGAGCCCGATGCGGTCGCCAACATGGCCAATGTCGCGGCGCTCCTGTGGGATTTCCTGCCCGATCTGAACTGGGCGGGTTTCTATCGGGTTGTCGAAGGCGAGCTTGTTCTTGGCCCCTTCATGGGGCGTCCGGCGTGTATCCGTATTCCGATAGGGCAAGGCGTTTGCGGGAAGGCAGCGGGCGATGCGCAAACCCAACTGGTCGAGGATGTTCATTCCTTCCCCGGCCATATAGCCTGTGATTCAGTGACCAATTCCGAGCTGGTTGTTCCGGTTCGGCGTAATGGTGAGGTCGTAGCTGTCATTGATCTCGACAGTCCGTCCCGCGCCCGGTTCGATCCGGACGATGCTGCGGGCATCGAAGCCTTGTCTGCAGCTATCGCTGACAGGATCTGAGCCTGTCTGCCCCATAGCGGTACAGCGAGCCGATCGTTTTTGCGGATCGCGGAGTGAATGCTAACGCACGGTTAACGCCCGCGCCCGGCGGCACGCCGAGTCGCCTCTGAAGGAGCACGCGCCATGACTGTTCGTATCGCCCTCGCCCTAACTACATCCTGTGTCGCAATTGCCCCCGCAATTGCGACCGGCCAAGAGGCCATGTCCTACGAGACCGGGCAGTATGAATTTGCCGAGCCGCTGACCGAAATCGAGGACGACATTGCTAACAAACCGACTGCTGAAAGCGTAGTCACGGACGAAGAATCGGAGGGCGCGGCAAAAGTCATTCCCGAGCGGCAAGACGGAACCGTTTTTGTCAGCAAGCCGACGATACAGTTTATCGACCCATCCGATCCCGCTTATCGGTCCTACGAAACCGACCGGATAGTTCTGGACGAGCCAGCGTCCGGTGTGGGGTTGCGTACCGGTGGTGCGACGCGTTCGATCCCCGTCCGGCAGGTCGAATATTCAGGCAACCGGACCGATCCCACTTACGTCTATGTGCAGCAACCGCCGCAGGTGGTCTATGTGCACCAGGCTCCGGCCTATTACGACCAAGGTGCAGGAGGCGCCTCGCGTGTAATTCATCGTGATGCACCCGCAGTACGGGGGCCGGTTCGCTATGGCTACGATTACCAGTCCGGTTATCTGCCCGCAGGCGCGCAAATCGTGGCCTTCGACCGCACTGCCTGGCTGGGCGAATGTCGCGCGCGTCTCGACACCTACGGAGATGACAGCGATCGTGGAGAGATCATCGGAGCGCTGCTTGGCGCCGGCGTAGGCGGTATCATCGGAAACCGTATTGCCGGTCGCGGAAACCGTACGGCCGGTACTCTGATAGGCGCAGGGGCAGGCGCCTTGGCTGGTATGGCAGCCGGGGATGCAATCGAGGATCGCAATC
>CATMNW010000208.1 GCA_950071875.1 uncultured Erythrobacteraceae bacterium
TGGTAGAGCATCGGTCTCCAAAACCGAGGGCCACGGGTTCGAATCCTGTCACCCCTGCCATTATTTTCGTTGCCGAATGAAAAAGGCGCCCGGATCATTCCGGGCGCCTTTTCCTTTGAAGCCGATCGAATTGGCTCAGAAGACGAAGTCGCTCGCCTGCATGAAGGTGTTCCCGTCGATCCTCAGGGCATAATCCGCAACACCGTCGCCATTTGTATCCATCTCCAGCACCGAGCCATTCGAAGTGGTGACGAAGCGAGCCTGCCCCGCGACATTGGTGAAGGCGTTGCTACCGATGAAGCTGAAGGCCTGATTTCCCGCTGCCTTCGTATTGGCGTCGATAGCCGAAAGGTCGATCCGGTCGCCTTCGTTGCGCTGGAAATCCACGACAAGGTCAGTAGTCGTGCCGGTCTTGCCCAGATCTCCATCGGCAAAGACGAACCGGTCTGCCCCGTATCCGCCGAACAACACGTCGATACCGGCGCCGCCAATCAGAATATCGTTGCCGTATTCGCCAAGCAGGACATCATTGCCCGCAAGGCCGGAGAGCACGTCGTTCGCGGATGCCCCGACGATGTAATTGTCGGCCGTATTGCCCGTCAGCCTCATCGCATTCCAGCTGCCGCCGATCAGGTTTTCCAGATTGGCGCCCAATGTGTAATCGCCATAGACTACCACGGTGTCCTCACCGCCACCGGCTTCTTCGATCACCGTGTCGCCGGCTTCGTTGACGTAGTAGGTGTCGTCGCCGCCGCCGCCGGTCATGGTATCGGCGCCTGCACCGCCATCGAGGAAGTCGTTCCCCCAGCCGCCAACGAGGGTGTCATTTCCGTCACCGCCGTCGAGCGTGTCGTCACCGCCACCACCGTCGAGACTATCGTTGTCCAGACCGCCGAGGAGATAATCCATACCTCCGCCGCCGCGCAGCACATCGAAGCCGTTTCCTCCCTCGAGATAGTCATCGCCTGCGGCGCCGGTCAGGATGTCGTTGCCATCGTGGCCGTAGAGGCGGCTGGTAGCCCCGGTCACACGGATAACGTTGGCCAGCGAATTGCCCTGGATCTCCTGTCCGTAGAAGGTGGCCGTTCCTATTGCGTTCTCGATGTTCTCGCCCAAAGCAAACCAGCCGTCGTAGGATATTTCGACAGTGTCGATCCCTTCGCCTTCTGCTTCGAATACGTAATCCATGTAGTCATCGACGAAATAGTAGTCGTCACCCTTGCCGCCGAGCATCGTGTCGGCGCCGCTGCCACCATCGAGCTTGTCGTTACCGTCGCCGCCCTCGAGCCGGTCGAAGCCATTTCCGCCGAGGAGCTTGTCATTGCCGGATAACCCCTTCAGCGTGTCATCGCCGTCGAGACCGGTCAAAGTGTCGCCATAGGCGCCACCGGTAATGGCATTATCGAGCGCGTTACCCGTGAAATTCAGGGGACGGTTGGCAGTGCCGATCAGGTTTTCGACATTCGCGCCGAGCGTATAGTCGGTCAGCGATGTCTGGACGGTGTCGATGCCTTGGCCGATGCCTTCCGAAACCACGTCCTTGAAATAATCTACGACGTAATAGTCATCGCCAGCGCCACCGAACATCTGGTCGAGACCAGCGCCCCCATCAAGGTAGTCATCGCCGTCGCCGCCATAAAGCTTGTCGAGATTACGATTGCCGAACAACCGGTCATCACCATCGCCACCACGCAGGTCATCGTCGCCGGCTCCGCCGTAAATGGAGTCGTTTCCACGCTTTCCGTCGATCAGGTTGGCCTTGCCATTCCCTGAGATCGTATTGGCAGCGTTGTTGCCGACGACGGCGGAGGAAAGGATGCCTTCGACCCGCAGGTTTTCGACGTTATTTGCCATAGTGTAGGAGGCGATGTTTTTTAGGCGGATCGTATCGAGCCCGCCGCCGGCCTTCTCTATGATCACATCATCGACGTGGTTGACGATGTAGGTATCGTTCCCGGCGCGCCCTTCCATACGGTCGGCGTCTGCCGTTCCGCGGAAGGTTTCGTTGCGACCAGACAGATCGATAAGCTGAACCTTCCCATTCGTCGTGTCCGTTACGGAGATGTAGCCTCCGTCGGGGGACATCTTCAGTTGGTCTCCGAAGCCCACGGTGTTGTTCCACCCGCTTGAAACCAGATCGAAGCGCTCCACCACGGACCAGTTGGCGGTATTATATTGTACCAGCTGGCCGATCTCCGAATGAAACACATAGAGCGATTGCCCGTCGGGGCTGAAAAGCAAGCCGTCGACCGTGTTTCCAAGATCAATATAGCTTTGAGCCTGTAACTTCAGATCGTAAATGTTGAGGCCGCCGTAATACGCGAACTGCACGACCATTCCGGCTGCTTCGCTGATCGCCTGAGATCCCCAGTTGAAGCCGGATGAGACACCGCCTTGGTAGTTGTCTCCGAAATGGGTGATCGTGCCAGTGCGGTCGTCGTAAATTGCCAGGGGGCCGTTCGATATGCCCGGCTGCGCGATCAGGGAGAGATGGCCATCTTCGACAATGACGTTGTAGTCGGTCGAGTACCACGAGGTATCGCCCTCGATCGCCGAGAAGCTGTTTGTCGAGAGGTCCAGCTTGAGCATTTCGTTCGAACTGACGATGGCATGGCCGCCGTCGACGATCTCGATGTCATGGAATGAATACTCGCCGCGTATGCTGGTGCGTGCGCCGGTTGCCGTATCGAACTGGCGGATGAGGCCCGCGCTTGCTCCATCTCCCCCCGGCACCGTGACGAGCAGCGTTGCACCATCTTCCGAGAGGGTCATGCCGCCCGGCAATCCGCCCACGCTCCACGAACTCAGTTTGGCCCCTGAGGCGGTGTCGTAGGTCTCGATGCGGCCATCGCTCGTGGCTACGTAGAGCCGGGTTCCATCTGCATTGAAAAGCGTGCTGACGCCGCCCGACGCCCTGAAGATAGACTGGGTGTAGCTGTCATTACCAGTGTAATTGCCCATTACTGACATCCTTCAACAGCGGGCCTGTCGACGGCCTTGCTGAAGGGCAGTGCGAAGTGCATCCGCAAGTATACCGCCGATCCCTTCAGGAGATCGGTCAGGTCGGGATTTACCCGCGTCCGGTGGAACCGGAAATATACAAAATAGCGACTTGCGATAAGTGATGACGATCTTTCGCCATTGTGTCGAAAATATCGCAGCAGCCGAACCGACCTACCGCTTGTGCCGCAAACCGACGGGCACTATCGCGACAGGCATGACCGAAGAAGAAAAGCACAAGCGCGATCTGTCTGATCGCAAGTTCTACCCGGCCGACGAAGAGGCCGAATTCCAGAAGAAGCAGCCCCAGCAAACGCCGCAAACCGCGCATCCCGCGTACAAGCTGGCGTTCCAGGACACGGACTTCCTGTTGCGTGACGAACTGCGACCCGTCCGCTTTCAGCTGGAACTGCTCAAACCGGAAATGTTGCTCGATGAAGCGGGCGTCGGCTCGACGCTGGTGATGTATGGCAGTGCGCGCATCCCGCCGCCGGAAGCCGCAGACACTGCGCTCGAAGGCGCAAAGGACTTGCCGGAAGACGAGCGCAAGGTCGTCGAAAGCCTCGTGGCGAAGAGCAAGTATTATGGCGAAGCGCGCAAGCTCGCGCGGATGGTGACCGAGAAATCTATCATCGAGGACGGCAAGCGGCAGTTCGTGGTCTGCTCGGGCGGCGGTCCGTCGATCATGGAAGCAGCCAACCGCGGTGCAAGCGATGCAGGTGGCGAGAGTATCGGGCTCAATATCATCCTGCCGCACGAACAGGCACCCAACCAGTACGTGACACCCTATCTCAGCCTCAACTTCCACTATTTCGCGCTGCGCAAGATGCACTTCCTGCTACGTGCGAAAGCAGTCGCCGTATTCCCGGGTGGGTTCGGTACGTTCGACGAATTCTTCGAACTGCTCACACTGATCCAGACCGGCAAGATGAAGCCGATGCCGATCCTGCTGTTCGGCAAGGATTTTTGGACCCGTGTCGTGAATTTCGAAGCTATCGCCGAAGAAGGCACGATTTCGAAGAAAGATCTCGACCTGTTCCGCTGGTGCGAAACCGCGGACGAGGCATGGGATCATATTCGCAAGTTCTACGAACTCGACTGATCCGCTTCGGCGGGGGCAGGGTCCAGCTTGCGCACCGCCTGGTGCCCCAGCGGACCCGAGCCTTCGCCGAACCCCGGTGCGTTTTCTATCGCCGCATAGGTAAATGCACGCGCAATGCGGATCGCATTGGTGGTCGGTTGACGATGGGCGAGCATGGTGGCGAGGGCCGCGGACAGGGTGCACCCCGTGCCATGGGTATGCCGCGTATCTAGACGGTGATGGGCAAAGCTGGCCATCTTTCCAGTCGGCGAGACGATGCGGTCGACGACCTGATCGGTGTCACCGGCATGACCGCCTTTCGCGAGCACCTGCACTCCGTGCTTTTCGGACAGCTGCCTGGCGGCATCGAATATCTCGTCATCGGCAATGGTCGAACGACCCGCCAGCACCTGGAGTTCGGGCAGGTTCGGCGTGACGATGGTTGCGATTTCCATGAGCGATGCGAAGGCGGCAATCGTATCTTCATCCGCCAGCACCGACCCGCTGGTGGCAACCATCACCGGATCGAAAACGATGGGCCCGGCAAAGGTATCGAGGCGCCTGGCCAGCATGCGCGCCGTCTCGGGTGAGCCGAGCATACCGATCTTGATCGCATCGGCGCCGATATCGGAAAGGCAGCTCTCGACCTGATCGAGGACGAAGGCCGAGCCTAGCGCCTCGACCGCCTGAACTCCGTGCGTGTTTTGCGCGGTGACAGCCGTGATGGCGGTCATCGCATAACCGCCCAGCATGGTGATGGCCTTGATATCCGCCTGAATGCCTGCGCCACCACAACTGTCCGAGCCGGCGATGGACAGCACACGGGGAGGGGGAGGGGCGTCGTTCATCGCTTGAACTTGCGCTCCGTGGCCGGGGGAAACTTCTCCTGCAGCTTCTTGGAGCGGGTGGGCCGATCCATCATTTCGCCCCCGCAATTGGGGCAAATGTCGTCGAGATCATGTGCGCAATCGGCGCAGAAGGTGCATTCGAAGCTGCAGATGAATGCGCCTGGCGCTTCGGCGGGCGTATCGACACCGCAGCGTTC
>CATMNW010000209.1 GCA_950071875.1 uncultured Erythrobacteraceae bacterium
ATACCTGGCTGCCCGACGCGCACGTCCAGGCGCCGACTGCGGGTTCGGTGATCCTTGCAGGCGTATTGTTGAAACTTGGCGGTTACGGCTTCATTCGGTTCAGCCTGCCGATGTTCCCCGAAGCGAGCGAACAGTTCGCATGGCTCGTCTACATCCTGTCGATGGTCGCAGTGATCTACACCTCGCTCGTTGCGCTGGTGCAGAACGACATGAAGAAGCTGATCGCCTATTCGTCAGTCGCCCACATGGCGATCGTGACGGTCGGCCTGTTTGCCTTCAACGTGCAGGGTATCGAGGGCGCGATGATGGTCATGCTCGGCCACGGCCTTGTATCGGGCGCGCTGTTCCTGTGTGTCGGCGTCATCTACGATCGCCTGCACACCCGCGAGATCGCGCGTTACGGCGGGTTGTCGATCAACATGCCGAAATATGCGCTGTTCTTCCTTCTGTTCACCATGGCAAGCGTCGGCCTGCCGGGGACGAGCAACTTCATCGGCGAATTCCTGGCGCTAGCCGGGATCTACAAGGTCTCGACGCTGGTAACGCTGGTCTGCACCACGGGCATTATCCTGGGCGCCGCCTACATGCTCTATCTCTACCGCCGCGTGGCATTTGGCGAACAGAGGAACGCCGATGCGGCGGCCATGCTCGATCTCAACGCCCGTGAGTGGGCCATGCTTGCCCCGATTGCAGCCGCCGTGCTGTGGATGGGCGTCTATCCGGAAAGCTTCCTTGCCCCCATGCGACAGGACATTGCCGCACTCGAGGCCCGCATCGCGCGCGCCGCACCCGATTTCGACGCCGACAATGTAGTCGGCACCCCGCGCGAGCATAACGCCAATTACGTTGCCGCTTCGCACGGCGAGAGTCACGGTGAAGAGGGAGCGCACTGATGAGCTACGCCAACTCCCTTTACCTGACGGGTGCCGAAGTCGGCCTGTCCATCTCGGGACTGATCCTGCTGCTGGTCGCCGCTTGGGGCGGTAACAAGTCTGCACGCCTGATTACCATCGCCAGCGTCAGTGCACTGATTGGCGCGGCGGTGTTCAGCGCCCATCTTTTCGACCGGGCAAGCACCGAAGTCGCCGGGCGTGCCTTCGGCGATCTTTATCGTGCCGATGCTTTCGGCAGTTTCGGCAAGATTCTGATCTACCTCGCCTGCGCTGCGGTCCTCGTGGTTACGCCGCGCTTCTTCGACCAGCGCGGCGCCTATCGTGGCGAATATCCGGTTCTCCTGCTGTTCAATGCCGTCGGCATGGGCATGATGGTATCGGCCACGGACCTGATGACGCTGTACATCGGTCTCGAAATGTCGAGCCTTGCCAGCTACGTGCTCGCTGCCTTCCTGCGTGACGATGTCCGTTCGAGCGAGGCGGGTCTCAAGTATTTCGTTCTGGGCGCGCTCGCCTCGGGTATCATCCTGTACGGCGTGAGCCTGGTTTACGGCTTCACCGGCTCGACCAATTACGAAGGCATCCGTGCCGCATTCGCGACCGAGTTTTCGACCGGCGCGCTGTTCGGCGTCGTGTTTGTCCTCGCAGGCCTGGCCTTCAAGATCAGCGCCGTTCCGTTCCACATGTGGACGCCCGATGTTTACGAAGGTGCGCCTACGCCGGTCACCGCCTTCTTCGCCAGTGCTCCCAAGGTTGCTGCGATGGGCATGCTGCTGCGGATGGCGATGGATCCTTTCGCTGGCGAAGTGGATGCGTGGCGCCAGATCGTTATCTTTGCCGCACTCGCGTCGATCGTGGTCGGCGCATTGGGTGCGATCGGACAGCAGAACCTCAAGCGACTGCTGGCCTATTCGTCGATCAACAATGTCGGGTTCATCCTCATCGGTCTTGCTGCGGCCACGCCTGCCGGTGTTTCCGGAGCGTTGACGTATCTTGCGATCTACGTGGCGATGGTAATCGGCAGCTTTACCGCGCTGCTGATGCTGCGTGATCCGGCAGGCAATAATCTCGAGACTTTCGCCGATATTTCCGGCTTGTCCACGAAACGACCAGCTCTGGCATGGTCGCTTCTTGCCCTCATGTTCAGCCTTGCTGGCATCCCGCCCCTGTTCGGGTTCTGGGGCAAGTTCGTGGTGTTCCAGGCTGCGGTTCAGGCCGATCTTGTCGCCCTGGCCGCCATTGGTATCGCCGCCAGCGTCATCGGCGCTTTCTATTACCTCAAGTTCGTGAAGGGGATGTTCTTCGATGCCCCGATCCGCGAAGTGGAAAGCGAAAGCCCGTTGAGCAGCTGGGTGGTGCTTGCCCTTTGCGTGGCCATCATCTCGCCGCTCGGCTATTTCCTGACGATACCCCTCGGTGAGTGGACCGCGCAGGCTGCTGCATCATTCGTCGCGGCAATGTGATCCGTTTCGTAACCGAAACCGGTTCGACCAATTCCGACCTCGCCGCGCAATTGCGCAGCGGCGAGGGTTCTCCCGAAAGCCAATGGCTCGTAGCGGACCGTCAGGTATCGGGGCGCGGCCGCCAGGGGCGGACCTGGTTCGACGGCAGCGGCAATTTCATGGGGTCGACCGCCGTGCATCTTGCACCGCGCGATCCCAATCCGGCCACCCTTGCGCTGGTTGCCGGTATTGCAGCTTACGATGCGGTTTGCGGCCTGCTGGCCAACCCTGGACAGCTAAGGCTGAAATGGCCCAACGATCTCATGCTTGGAGACGCAAAGCTGGCCGGGATCCTGTTAGAGCGGGAAGGCGACGTGATCATCGTTGGTATGGGCATCAATCTTGCCGCCGCGCCAGATCTTCCCGATCGCAAGACCATCGCGCTTTCCGCGCTGGGCCCGGCGCCTGACCGCGACACGTTCGCTAACGCTCTTGCCGCGACCTTCGATACCGAGCTGGAGCGCTGGCGAACCTATGGGCTCGAACCCCTGATCCGCCGATGGGAAGCCGTAGCGCACCCTAGGGGCGCTGCTCTCACGGTCCAGCCGCCGGGTGAGGGGACCCTACATGGTGTATTCGACGGGCTGACCGACGACGGCGCCCTTTCGCTGCGCTTGGCGGACGGGTCGAGCCGTGTCATCCATGCGGGCGATGTAATGCTCGCCAATGAAGGAAACTGAGCCATGCTGCTCGCAGCCGATGTCGGAAATACCAATGTCGTCTTCGCCCTGTTCGACGGGCGGGAAATCAAGGCGCGGTGGCGCATTGCCAGCGATCCGCGTCGAACGGGCGACGAATACGCTGTCTGGCTGCTCCAGCTTGCGGAATTCCAGGGTTTCGACAAGGGCGACATAACCCAAGTCATCATCGGTTCGGTCGTGCCGCGCGCCTTGCATAACCTGACCGTGCTTTCGGAAAAGTACCTTGGAATAACGCCGCTGATCGCAGGGCAAGGCACGGCGGACTGGGGCTTCGAACTCGATATCGAACAGCCCAGCTCGCTCGGCGCCGACCGCGCGCTCAACACGCTTGCCGCGCACGAGAAATACGATGGCGACTTGATCGTCGTGGACTTCGGCACGGCCACCACTTTCGATGCAGTCGATTTCAACGGAGCATACAAGGGTGGCATCATCGCGCCCGGCATAAATCTCTCGCTCGACGCGCTGGTTGGCAATACCGCCAAGCTTCCGCGTATCGCCATCGAAAAACCGGCCAGCGACAGCGTGATCGGTCGCAATACCGAAGACCAGATGCTGATCGGTGTATTCTGGGGCTATGTCGCCCTCATCGAAGGGTTGATCGCGCGCATGAAGAATGAAATCGGGCGACCGGCGAAGGTCGTCGCCACGGGCGGTCTGGCTATCCTGTTCGATGAACATACCGACCTGTTCGATGTAGTCGACGCCGACCTGACACTCGAAGGTCTTGCCATTCTTGCGGAGCGCGCAGCTTGAAGAAAGATTTCACCCCCGAAGACGAACTGCTTTTCCTTGCCTTGGGGGGATCGGGCGAGATTGGCATGAATGTCAATCTCTACGGCTGCCAGGGACGCTGGCTGATGGTCGATCTGGGCATGACGTTTTCGGGCGATCAATACCCCGGGGTCGATCTCGTATTCGCCGATCTGGAATTCATCGAGGATCGCGTCGACCAGCTCGAGGCTATCGTGCTGACGCACGGTCACGAGGATCATATCGGCGCAGTGCCGTATTTCGCGGCCGAGCTGGATGTGCCGATCTACGCAACTCCCTTCACGGCCGAGCTGGTCCGGCGCAAGCTGCAGGAAGCAGGGCTGGTCGACCAGATCGAGCTGCATGTCATCGACGAAGATCATGGCAGCTTCGAAGTCGGTCCATTCGGGATTACCTACCTTCCGCTTGCGCACTCGATTGCCGAGGGCAACGCGTTGCTGATCGAAACCCCGCACGGCCGCATCTTCCACACGGGCGACTGGAAGCTGGACGAGGATCCGATAATCGGTGAACCAACCACGGCAGAAGAACTGACCGAAATCGGGGACGAGGGCGTTCTTGCGCTGGTGTGTGACAGCACCAACGTCTTCAATCCGGCACCCAGCGGGTCGGAAGGCGCGGTCTACAAGGGCCTGCTCGAGGAAGTGCAGCGCCACGCGGGCAAGCGCGTTCTGGTCACGACCTTTGCTAGCAATGTCGCGCGTTTGCAGACGCTCGGCGATGTCGCACGCGAGACCGGTCGGCAGCTATGCGTCGCGGGACGCTCGCTCGATCGCATCATCGAAGTCTCGCAGGACAATGGCTATCTGCAAGACTTCCCCGAGCCGGTCGATTTCGACACGGCCATGGGCCTGCCGCGCGGTGAACTGCTGATCCTGGCCACCGGCGGGCAGGGCGAACCGCGCGCCGCACTAGCGCGTGTAGCGGACGAGAACCATCCGCTGGAACTGGTCGCCGGAGATGTCGTGCTATTCTCCAGTCGCCAGATACCCGGGAACGAGATTTCCATTGGGGCGGTTCAGAACAAGCTTGCCGCGCGCGGGATCACCATGGTGACGGATCGCCAGAGCATGATCCATGTATCGGGCCATCCCGGTCGTCCGGAACTCGAAGCGCTTTATGGCTGGCTGCGGCCGGACATATTGCTGCCGGTCCACGGCGAGATGCGACACATGCAGGAGCAGGCCAGGCTCGGCAGGCAGAACGGGATTCCCGACCAGGTCGTGCAGCAGAACGGCGACCTCGTTCGGCTT
>CATMNW010000210.1 GCA_950071875.1 uncultured Erythrobacteraceae bacterium
CGTAGCCAACCCAGGTGGCGAACCGGAACGGCAACGGCTGCAGGTCCGTCCACTGATCGCCATAGGTATCGCACGCTTCGCGCAGCACGGCCGATACGACACGGTCGCGCGCGTCCTGTGCACTGGTGAGCGCAGACATCGCACAATCGTGCTCGAAGCGCAGCGTTATCTCCGGCTTGTCCGCATCGCCAGGCGTTTCCACCGCGCGGCCCGTCGCTACCGCATCGGCAATCGCTTCGGACTGTGCCGGGTTTAGAAGGAATGTCGGATGCGCAGTGAACACGGCGTGCATGTGCGGCCGCTCCCAAAAGGCGCGATATGCTTCGAAATTTTCGTCAGCGCGTACGGCTGAGGACAACCGGGCCTCTGCATCTTCTGGTGCCAGAAGGTTGCGCAAGCGCTCGGCCCGCGCTTCCAGCGACCGCCCCTCCAATTCGTCGACGAGGCCGGAGAGAGCCGCAATATCCATTTCGCCTTTCTCAAGCTTGCGGGAGATGTCGAGCGAAAGCTGGAAGACGGGATTGAAAAGCGGTGTTTCGCGCGTCCTGGTGTGCAATTCGCTCAACCGGTCGGACATGCTGGCAAGGGTCGGTTCGAAATTTGTATGCGTCATAGTATTTCCCAAGCCCTCGGACACTATGACGGTTCCGCGCGAATATCCGGTCGCTGTCAAGGTGCCCGGCGATACGGCCGGATATGAATACGGATGCGAGGTTCTCAAAGAGGACCGACGGCACCGGTATTCCACGAGGCAGGGAATTCGGGCTGGACTTGGCCGCCCATTGCCGTCACCGCTTGCGCCCAGACAAGTCTGCCACGCCGGATATTCATCGGCTCGCAGACCTACGGCGCTTGGTAATCGGGCAGACGAAAGGCAACCATGAGCGACTGGACCATCGGCATCATCGGGGGATCGGGCCTATATGCCATCGATGCGCTCGAGAATGCGCAATGGATACCCGTTTCGTCACCCTGGGGGGAAGCTTCGGACGAAATCCTGTGCGGGACCATCGGCCATGTTCGCGTGCGCTTCCTGCCGCGCCATGGTCGTGGCCATCGTTTAGCGCCCTCTACTGTCAATGCCCGGGCCAATATCGACGCGCTGAAGCGCGCTGGCTGTACCGACATTCTGGCAATCAGCGCAGTTGGATCGCTGTCGGAAGATCTGGCTCCGGGCCGCTTTGTTGCGGTGGACCAGTTCATCGATAACACGAAGGGTCGTCCTTCGAGCTTTTTCGGTGACGGATTTGTCACTCATGTCTCGATGGCGGATCCGGTCTGCCCGCGCTTGTCGAAACTGGCGGCAAAGTCTGTCGCAGCCGCGGGCGGCGAATGCGCAGAAGGAGCGACCTATCTTGCCATGGAAGGTCCGCAATTCTCCAGCCGTGCCGAGAGCCGGCTGTATCGCCACTGGGGTGCCGAGGTCATCGGCATGACCGGAATGCCGGAAGCCAAGCTCGCGCGCGAAGCCGAACTGCCTTACGCCTTGCTTGCCATGGTGACGGACTATGACTGCTGGCGCGACGAAACCGAAGCGGTCGACGTTTCGCAAGTTGTGGCCCAGATGGATGCGAATTCGAAATTGGCGCGCAAGACGGTAGAGACCTTTTGCAAGGGTCTGCCGAAAAAGCGCAGCCCTTCGCCCATCGATCGGGCGCTGGACGATGCGGTAATTACCGCGCACGACCGACATGACACGGAATTGCTGACTAAACTGGATGCGGTCGCAGGGCGTTTGTTACGCAAGGAATGAACGAAACCTACGATCTTCTGGTTATCGGCGGCGGGATTAACGGCGCCGGGATCGCCCGCGATGCGGCCGGGCGCGGAATGCGCGTGTTGCTGGTCGAAAAGGACGATCTTGCATCCCACACCTCGTCGGCAAGCACCAAGCTGGTTCATGGGGGCTTGCGCTATCTCGAACATTACGAGTTTCGCCTTGTCGCGGAATCTTTGCGCGAGCGCGAGGTGCTGTTGCGCAATGCACCGCATATCATCTGGCCACTGCGTTTCGTCATGCCGCACGAACCGAGCATGCGGCCCAAATGGATGCTGCGTGCAGGCCTGATGCTATACGACCGCATAGGGGGGCGGATGAGCCTGCCAAAGAGCAAGAGCGTCGACCTGCGCATCGCGCCCCACCGGGCTATATTACAGGACAGGCTGAAAACCGGCTTCGAATATTCGGACTGCTGGGTAGAGGATTCGCGCCTTGTCGTCCTGACGGCAAAAGATGCCGAAGAACGTGGAGCCGATGTTCAGGTGCGGACCGCATGCATCGGCCTCGAGCGAAAGGCAGATCGCTGGTTGGCGATCCTTGAAGATACGAACGGCACCAAGACGGTAACCGCGAAGGCAGTAGTGAACGCTTCGGGGCCCTTCGTCGACCGGATTGCCCGAACGGCGCTTGGACAGGGGACACCGGCACACCTACGCCTGGTCAAGGGAAGCCACATCATCGTTTCCCGCCGCTTCGCGGGCGAACATGCCTATATCTTCCAGCAACCCGACGGCCGTATTGTCTTCGCCATTCCGTACGAACGCGACTTCACCCTGATCGGCACGACCGACCTGCTCTACGAAGGCGATCTCGACCATGTCGCCATCGCACCCGCCGAGACAGCCTACCTATGCGAAGCGGCATCGCGCTATTTCAACAGCGCCGTGACCGAGGACGAAATAGCCACAACCTACTCTGGCGTTCGACCGTTGTATGAAGACAATGCAGCGAGCAATTCTACCGTGACGCGCGACTATGTCTTCGAACTGGAAGCAGGAGGCGGCGCGCCGATCCTGTCGGTCTACGGCGGGAAAATCACCACTTACCGCAAGCTTGCCGAACACGCTCTGGAGAAACTGGCCGGCGTAATGAACGTGCCGGGCACGAACTGGACAGCCCATGCACCATTGCCGGGGGGCGACATGGGCGAACGGGGCTTCGCCCATTTCCTTTGGGAAGCCAGCGAACGCTTCCCGTGGCTTCCGCCCGAAATGCTGCTGAGGCTGGCGCGTGCTTACGGCACGCGGCTCGATCGCGTCCTCGATAACGCTTCCTGTTGCGAAGACCTGGGTCAATTGTTTGGCGGCGACCTTTACGAAGCCGAACTGCGCTATCTCGCCGAACACGAATACGCCCGCAGCGCCGATGATGTGTTGTGGCGACGCAGCAAGCTGGGCTTGCATCTGCCTGCCGAGGCCCATTCGGCTGTCGCGGACTGGTTCACGGCCCGCGCCTGACCGACGCTACGGAACCACCACGTTCCACAAAGCTTGAAAGGGAACCACTGCGGGTCCAAGTGGCCTGCGCATTTCCTCGAATTATCGGAGTCGTATGGCCCTGCACGATCCAGCCCGTCTTTCCCCCATTTCCCGCCAGGCGGTCCGCGAAGCCTATCGCGCAGAAGAAAACGCGTGTGTTTCGGAACGCATGGCTCAGGCGGCCGGTGCCAGCGCCAAGCACGAGGAAGCTTCCGCAATCGCGGTTCGCCTGATCGAGGATGCTCGCAAACGCAAGGCGAGTGGGATCGACGCGTTCCTTCATCAATACGGTCTCGCGACAGAGGAAGGCGTGGCGCTGATGTGCTTGGCCGAAGCGCTGTTGCGCGTGCCCGATGCCGCCACGGCGGATGCACTGATCCGCGACAAGATCGGCGACATCGACTGGGCGGAACACATGGGCGAAAGCTCTTCGACCTTCGTAAATGCTGCCACCTTCTCGCTGATGCTGACCGGAGAGGTCCTGGAACGTCCCGAGGAAGCGCAGAAAGGAATGCGCCGCACGTTGAAGGGCGCAGTGACGCGTCTTGGCGAGCCGGTAATACGCAAGGCGACCTTGCAGGCCATGCGGATCCTTGGCGGCCAGTTCGTTTACGGCAGGACGATCGCGGAATCGCTGAAGCGCGCGAAACCCGAGCGTGCCCGCGGCCTCACGCATAGTTTCGACATGCTTGGCGAAGCTGCGATGACCTATGAAGACGCGGAGCGATACCGGGTCAACTACCACAAGGCGATCGAGCGACTGGCACAGGAATCCACCGGTGATCTGGCCACATCGCCCGGGATTTCGGTAAAACTGTCGGCACTCCATCCGAAGTACACCTTCCTGCACGCGGACTTGGCCATATCGGACTTGCTGCCCATCGTGCGTGATCTCGCGACCGATGCCCGCGATGCCAATATCCATTTCACGATCGATGCCGAAGAGGCCGACCGGCTCGAGCTGTCGATGGATCTCATCGAGGCGCTGGCGCGCGACGACAGCCTGTTCACGCGCCCCGATGGCAGCCGCTGGGAGGGTTTCGGCCTCGCCATCCAGGCCTATCAGAAGCGCGGCGTCCCGATGGTCGACTGGACCGCGCGTCTAGCGCGCAAATACGATCGCAAGTTCTTCGTCCGGCTGGTCAAGGGCGCCTATTGGGATACCGAGATCAAGCTCACCCAGGTCGGTGGTTACGACGATTTCCCCGTCTTCACCCGCAAGATCGGCACCGATGTGTCGTATCTCGCCTGCGCTTCCAAGCTGTTGCAGGCGGGCGACGACATCTACCCCGCTTTCGCGACCCACAACGCCTACACGGTGGGGGCGATCAAGGCACTGGCTGCCGAGAACGGCCGTGAGGGCAAGTTCGAGTTCCAGCGCCTCCACGGCATGGGCGAGGACGTGTTCGGCGCTCTCGCCAAGCTCGAAGGCAACCAGCGCACCAATGTCCGCATCTATGCGCCCACCGGCACCCACAAGGACCTGCTCGCCTACCTCGTGCGCCGCCTGCTCGAGAACGGGGCGAATTCCTCCTTCGTCAACCGGATGGCCGATGCCGAGGTGCCGGTCGCGGACCTGACCACAGACCCGGTGGCCGAACTCGCCGCGCTCGAACCCAAGCGCAATCCGGCGATTCCGCTTCCGCGCGACATTTTTCCCGATCGGATCAATTCCAAGGGCGTCGACCTCGCCGACCCGCTGGAACGCCATCGCCCAGCAGGTGATGGTCATGGACCTCGATCGCGACACCGGCCCCGGCTATATGGCCAATCCCGACTCCTGGGGCGGCTATCGCGCGCCGCGGGCCAGGCTGTTGCGGCACATACGCGACCGCCAGGTGGCCAATCCGGTGGTGCT
>CATMNW010000211.1 GCA_950071875.1 uncultured Erythrobacteraceae bacterium
CGGGGCCGCCCTTTTTCTTTGGCCGTTATGGCTTAAAGCTCAGGAACCGAGCTCACTCGCCAGGAAGGTGTCGATCCGCATGAGCATGTTCTTGCGCGCAGCGCCATCGTGCAGCGAATGCGCCAGTCCGTCGAACTCGAGATATTCGACCGTCTTGCCGGCATTCGCCAACGCCTTTTCCATCTTTCGCGATTGTTCGACGTTGACGTTGTTATCGGCGGTTCCGTGCACAAGCAGGACCGGCGACTGGAATGACGCGACATTGCGCATGGGGCTGCCCTGTTCCAGATGCGGCCCGTCACCGACGAACTTCTGGACGAGGCGGTAGGAATAGGTTTCCCGCTCTTCGTCGAGCAGCTGCCTCCAGTCCGCCACCGGGGCGATGGCAACGACTGCCTTGTAGAGATCCGGATCGACAACCTGCGACTGCAGGGCGGCATATCCACCATAGGACCAGCCGACGATCGCCAGCTTGTCTGCCTTTGCGATGCCTTGAGACACGAGCCAGTTACCGGCGTCGTTCACATCGCCGATTGCCGTGCGCCATTGTTGCACCCCGTTCCGACCGAACCATTCGGCACCATAACCGCTCGAGCCGCGGAAGTTGGGCTGAAGAACCGCGTAGCCGCGTGCAGCGAAGAACTGGACCAGCCAGTCGAAACCCCATTCGTCACGCGAAGACGGTCCGCCGTGAGGCATCACGATCGCCGGCAGGTTCTTCCCGTCCGATCCCGGAGGAAGAGTGAGGTAGCCCGGGATCTGCGTACCATCGGCCGCGGGGAAGGTTACCGGCGTCATTTCCGCCAGCGTGCGGCCTTCGGTCGTTTCGCGGATTGGCAGGAGCGGGTTGAGCTGGTTCGTGTCCCGATCGAACTTGTAGAGCATACCGGGATCTACGTCCGACCCGGTAATCAACAGCAGCTCTCGTTCGTCCTCGCTCGCTCCGACGAAACTGATGGTGGGCTGCCCCGGAAGCGCATTGCCGAGCGCGGTGGCAAGATCGCGCAGTTCGGTATCGAAATACTTCACCGTGCGCTTTTCGGTCGCGTAACTTGCACCGATCACGCGTTGGCGCCGGCCGATGGTCACCAGCGAATCCACATCGGCATTCTCGGCCGAAAGCAGTTCGGTCCGTGTCAGGTTTCCGTCCAGCGATACGGCATACAGCGTCTTGAAGCCCCGTGCGTCATTATCGAACCCGAGGGCAGCATTCATTCCGCTATCGACGGCATAGGGTTCGAAACCGTCGCTGCTCTGGCTGTCGATTTCGGCACGCGAAAGGGGCTGCCATCGCGACGAACCCGCCTCACGATAGAAATACGCAAGAGTATCTTGGGCGTAGCCGCGAGGGCTGGAATTCAGGGTGCCCTTGACCCGGACATTGCCGGCATCGTCTGCGATGTATTCGAAGGTATCCTTGTCTGGCGATTCCACCGGCTTTTCCTTGCCGGTCACCACATCATGGCGCACCACGCCCAATCCTTCCGACTGGTTGGCAAGGCGCGTGTTCAGCGAAGATTCCTTGCTGTAGCCACGTGTTGCCAGAACGGAACTGTCATCACCTTCCGCATTAAGCGAGATGATCCCGCCGCCGAAGTACACATTCCCGTAAGCGCGCAAGGATTTGCGCCCTTCGATCACATTGGGATCACTGCCGTCGGCATTGACCGAAATCATGCGCGTTCCGGCAATATATCGGCCGAGGGAATCGTCCTTGCGCCGCAGGATCGTCTGACAGACGAGGCGTTCTTCGGTGATCCAGTTGCAGTAGGCAAGATCGCTCATGTCATCGAGCGCGGCGAGCGCCTGTTGCGGTGCCGTACCTGCATCCAGATCGACGATATACAGCGCTTCACCACCGGATCCGACATTGCCGACATAAGCCAGCTTGCGTCCCGACGGGGAAAGACTAACCGAAAAGACCGACTGCCTTGCCCCGAATGCGGTTGCTGCCTCTTCTGCCGTTTCGGCAGCAACAGGTGCACCAATCGCACACAAAGATACGGCGGCAACGCCGGCAAACAAATTTCTCATTGAAGCAACCCCCTGAAAGTAAGGAGGTCAGCCTAACGTAGTTATTTGCCCGAACAACATGCAATCGGAAGAATTCACCAATATCGGGATCAGTATCGCCCGGCGACCCGAAGCGATTTCCATACCATTGCGACAATTGCCACAGTGATCGCGCCGCCCCAGAACCAGTAGGGCAGCAACAGCGCATCGGCAATCTTGCCCGTGTCGGAGCGAACCATCTGACCACCCATCACCCCGCCCGGGCTGAAGAGATAGCCGAAGTCCTGGTAGACGCTGACCGCACCCTGCACACCAAGGAATTCCACGGAAATCCGTTGCCACTTCGCACTGGCCCGGGTCGCGATGTAAAACGCTGCAAGGGCGAAGGCCGGGAGGACAATCCAGCCTGTCAGCGATCTGACCCAGATCAATGTGCTGACCACCAGAGCAGCGGCCAGACCCAGAAGGGCGATGCGGGTCGCCCTGCGCGAACGGGAGGCGATGATCATCGCGCACCCTGCAATCGTGGGGCCGAGCAGTCCGGCGGCAGACACTATGGCCTGTTCGACAGCCCAGAGATTACCCGAGCTTTCAGCATACCCGGAACCATTCGCGAAAATCACGAGGCGATGGAATTCGGCGCCCAATAAGGCGGCCGTCAGTCCGTGGGCCATTTCGTGCCACCAGGTTGAGAGCAGGGTAAAAGGCATCAGCGCCAGCGTGCCGATCTGCGTCTGCCAAGCCAGGATGGTCAGTACAGCGAAGGCGACGATATAGGTCTGTTCGCGTTTGACCGCGGGCTTCATTTCGTCCTCGGCATAGGGCAGGCCCCATTTGGCGGGCACAACGGGGAGTTCAGGATCTTTCTCCATTTGCCCAGATTAGGTCCAGCCTGCCTTAACGCAAGTAATCCCTGCGGAAATCACTGGCGAAGCCAGCAAAGCGTCCTTGCCCGATCGCATCGCGCATGGCCTGCATGAGCTGTTGGTAGAATGCGATATTGTGCTCGGTCATCAGCATGGCACCGAGGATTTCCTGCGACTTCACCAGATGGTGGAGATAAGCGCGGGTATAGGTACCGCACGTGTCGCAGCTACACCGGGCATCGAGCGGCTCCTCGTCCTCGGCAAAACGCGCGTTGCGCAGATTGATCGGACCATGCCAGGTGAAGGCCTGTCCATTCCGCCCTGACCGGCTTGGGAGCACACAATCGAACATGTCGACCCCCCGCTCGACCGCGCCGACTAGATCGTCGGGCTTGCCGACACCCATGAGATAGCGTGGCCGGTCCTGCGGCAACTGACCGGGCGCAAAATCCAGTGTGGCGAACATTGCCTCCTGCCCTTCGCCCACCGCCAGTCCCCCGATGGCATAGCCGTCGAAGCCGATGTCCGTGAGCTTGTCGGCACTGATTTTGCGTAATTCCTCGTCGAGCGCACCCTGCTGAATGCCGAACAGTGCCGACCGTTCGGCATGTTCGCCGCCGCTGTCGAAACCGTCGCGACTGCGTTTCGCCCAGCGCATCGACATCTCCATACTCGAAGCGATCTCATCACGCGGGCGGTCGGCGCGCGGGCATTCGTCGAAGGCCATCACGATGTCGCTGCCGAGCAGGCGCTGGATTTCCATGCTGCGTTCGGGTGTTAGCATGTGTTTGGAGCCGTCGATATGGCTGCGGAATTCGACGCCTTTCTCGGTCAGCTTCCTCAGATCCGACAGGCTCATGACCTGATAGCCGCCGCTGTCGGTTAGGATCGGGCGCTGCCAGTTCATGAATGTGTGCAATCCGCCCAATTTGGCGACACGTTCAGCCCCCGGGCGCAACATCAGGTGATAGGTATTGCCAAGGATGATGTCCGCGCCGGTCTTGCGCACGGTTTGCGGCTTCATGGCCTTGACCGTGGCGGCAGTGCCGACCGGCATGAAAGCGGGTGTATGAATCTCGCCGCGCTGCATGTCGATCCGGCCTGTGCGCGCCGCGCCATCGGTGGCTTCGATTGTGAAGGCGAATCGTTCGGCCATCGTCAGAAACCGTAAATAAGCGTTGCTCGGGTCAGGGTGTCGGTACTTACCGCCCCGGGCGCCGGATTGCTGTCATATTCGATCTGGTAGGAAATGCGCGAGCGCAAACGGTCGCTGACCTGGAAATCGAGGCCCGTGACAAGGTCTATCGTGGTGTTGGTGCCATCGAAAAAATACGGTTGCCTGCCCTTCGGTTTCGGCAACGGCATTGACGTTCTGCGTCAGTTTGAGGCGATCTAGGATCTGCCAGTCGAAATCGACGCCGACCAGTCCCCCAAGGCGGCTAACGCTGGTGCCGTCGACGAAATCGGTGACACGGTAGGCAGGCCCGCCCTTGACCGAAAGCTGGAGATTGTCGCTATCGACGAGCTTGTATCCCAGCCCGCCGGAAACCGAATAGCGGGAGGAAAACCCCTGGATGCGGTCGCGCTCGTACTGGGCAAGACCATAGGCAAAGACCCGGTCGTCGAACTGCCAGCGCGGTTCATACGCAGCCAGAAACTGCTCGCGGCTCGTGGTACCATTCTGTCGCTGGTAATCGGCACGCAGGCGGATCAAGTGTTTCCAATCGATCCCCTCGCGCTGCAATTTGAGCGATGCGGCAACCCCGACCGAGTCCGTATTGCCGCTCGACTGGAATGCGCCGAGTTCGCCCTCACCGCTCCAGCGGTCGAACAAGCCCGCGCTGCGAATAGCGTCTTCCTCCGCGTTGGCTGCTTCGGCTTTCTTCATCGCGACCGTTGTCTGGAACGAATCTTCCAGGGCGTCGATTTCGGCCGCATCATCGGGCCATGTGGAACGCGCAAGATCGAGAACCGTGGCCACCTTGGCTTCGTCACCGGTGTCGATGGCTGCATCGATCATCGTGCGCGCGCCTTCCGGCAATTCGGCTAATGCCGGTGTAGCCGAAAACGCGAGAAGGACGGACAGGATTGGAAGATTGTAACGCATGACGCGCGCCTAGCGCCTTGGCCCTCGCCTCGCCACCCCGCATTCTTCGAGTGACAAGCGGGAAATGCCCCACGGATCAAGCGCGCAGGCGCCAACCGGTCC
>CATMNW010000212.1 GCA_950071875.1 uncultured Erythrobacteraceae bacterium
GATCGGCCGCCGCATGCCGCGCGGCTCGCGAAACTTGACGAGATTGAGCCGGCCGCCGTCGATCGCCAGTCCGAAACCCGGTGGGATGACGTAGACGTGATCGGCCTCCACCACCTGTCCGTCCACCGCCTGCGCCACGGCGAGGCTCGTGTGGCGGCCGATCAGTTCGGCCAGCAGGCTTTCATGGTTGGGATCGAGATGCTGGACGACGACGAATGCCATTCCGCATTGCTCGCTGTTTCCGCTGAACATGGAGCGCAAGGCTTCCAGCCCTCCGGCCGATGCCCCTACGCCCACGATGGGAAAGCTATCCGTTTCCATGTTCAAACCGGTCACACTTGGCCCTATTCCATGCGCAGACGCGCGATCATCGAATGGCTTGAAGCAAGCGCATCATAGCTGCCCAGCACCGTCCAGTCCCGCTGGTCCGCAAGCGTTTTGAGCTGGCGCAGGTCTTCTTTCAAAGCCAGCTCATAAGCGTCCGTTCCCTGGGAGCTGTGTATCCGAACGCCGAACTGAGAGCCGAGGATCAGACTGACGCGCCCTTGGTGTTCCAGTTTCGCCATGTAAACCAGGTTCAGGAACCGGTCCCCTTGCTTGGTGCAATTCGGAATGAGAAATTTGCCATCGGTCACCGTATCATCGGAAAGAAACCGGCGCATCCGCGCACGAACCGGGCCGGCACCATCTGACGGCTGAAGAAATCGGCAATTGTGCCCGAGCACTTCATCGGCGCCATAACCCGACAAATCGCAGAACGGTTCGTTTACGCCCACAAGCGGACAGTCCTCACGATTGGGATCGGCTATCGACAGGGACACTTTCGAGCGGAGGAAGAGCCCCTTCAAGCCTGAAGGCAAATCGGAAGTTTCGTCGAAATAGCTCATCCGGGGAATGCGGTAAGGCAGATCAGCCTTCGTGCCAATATCAATACTCGTGGGTTCAGACGGTCGCAGCTCACGGCTGTTAGTGAAGAGTTAACCACGTTTGATGATACTTATAATCATGCGTCCGCATCCCGCACTCTCTCTCTTCCTCTTCACTCTGGCGGGATGCGGCGCTGTACCTGATTCAAGGCCGACCCAGCGGGCCGGGCAATCGACCGGGGCATCCCCGGTTACCGTTGCGCGCCCAGAGGCCCGGCAATGCTTCGCTGAATTGGGAGAAACAGGCTCGCGTTTCGCGCCGCTTCCCGACAAATATTACGGCGCAGGATGTTCAACTGTGAACAGTGTCCGCCTGGAAGGCGTAGGAGGCGATCGGCACCAGTTCACTGTCACCAACCTCGGCGCGGTCGCCTGTCCGTTGGCCAACAGCTTCGCAGCCTGGGCGCGTTACGGAGTAGACCGCGCTGCCCAGCAGATCCTTGGCAGTCCGTTGCAGCGGATCGAAACCATGGGCAGTTATTCATGCCGCAATGTCGCCGGCACAGCGCGCCGAAGTGCCCATTCTCGTGGCGAGGCGATAGATGTCGCGGCTTTCGTGCTGGAAGATGGTCGGCGCGTTTCTGTACGCAGCGGCTGGAACGCCAGCGCAAGAGAGCGCGAATTCCTGCGGGTAATCCATCGCAGCGCCTGCAAACGTTTCGGCACTGTCCTCGGTCCGGATTACAACAGGGCACACGAGGATCATTTTCATCTGGAGTACGGCAGTGGCAGCTTCTGCCGTTGAAATTCAGGCAGCCCCGAGTTGCTGTTCTTCCTGCAAATGCGCTTCGATCTTAAGTCGGACGGCCTGCGATGGGTGTTCCGCCCCCAGCTTCTGCATCATATTGGCACGGTGGATTTCCACCGTCCGCGGGCTGATGTGCAGCTCGCGTGCAATAACCTTGTTGCTGCAGCCTTCCGTCAGCCAGTCCAGCACTTCGCGTTCGCGCGGAGAGAGATTGGCTATCCGGTTCCTGGCTTCCACCATCTTTCGCCGCGCCTCCAGGAAGGCATCGGTTTCCTTGGCAATCCGCGAGAGTGCATCGGCCAGCCGTTCCGGCCTGAGGGGCAGGCTCATATAATCGAGTGCGCCAGCCTTTATCGCGTTGACCACGCTGCTGGGTCGCGGATCGCGGGACGTGGCGATCAAGGGCAACCACAATCCTTCGACGGCGAGTGCGCGCAAGACCCGCGCGGCGCCACCATCGGCAGGATCATCACGCGCCAGCACGATACCCCTTTCGGGTGGCCGCTGCATCAGTTCAGCGGCATCGGCATAGATTTCGCAATGATGGCCCAGATTGAAGCCAAGATGTGCCTGCTCTGCCCTAGAGCGGCTTGAGCCGCCGACGATGTGGATGATCGGTTGCTGTTCCATGAGATGCAACCTGACGCAAAATGCAAGGGTGGGATATTCGGATAACTACCTATATGGGTACTAACGAATTGATCCGTTCTAAATCACTGGAACTATTCACATATTTCCGGCAGTGATTCGCGGCTACTTAGTCGGTTTCGCGGTAGAAGCTGTAATCCGGTAGCGAGTGAAATGCGCTTTTCAGCGCGTCTCCCCAGCTTGACGAGATAGCCTGGAAATAGGAATCGTCATGGGTGATCCGCTGTTCGTGAACAGCCTGGAAAGCATCCCGTTCGATAACCTGAAGATCCAGCGGAAGGCCGACAGAAAGGTTTGCCTTGAGTGTGGAATCGAAACTGACCATCACCAGTTTGGATGCATCTTCAAGGCTCATCGTTCGATCATAGCCGCGTATGATGATCGGGCGGCCATACTTGGTTTCGCCGATCTGGAAAAAGGGCGTGTCCTGGCTGGCCTCGATGAAATTGCCTTCCGGATATATCATGAATAGACGCGGCTCCATTCCGGCGATCTGGCCGCCGACTATGATAGATGCCGTGAAGCGTCCCCTGCCCTTGATCCCGTTGGCGTCCTGCCGCTCCGATATGATCGAGCGCAAGAGCTTGCCTATTTCGGTGACCACCTGAAACATTGTCGGAGATTTGAGCAGGATGTTGTCCCGCTCGTCCGGGGCTTTCATCCTTTCTTCCAGCTGGCTGATCACAGCTTGTGTGCTGGCCAGATTGCCGGCCGTCATCAAGGTGATGATCCGTTCACCGGGCACGGTCCAGGTGAACATCTTGCGAAACACCGAGATATTATCGACGCCCGAATTGGTGCGGGTGTCGCTCATCATGACGAGGCCCTTGTCGAGCATCATGCCAACGCAATAGGTCATTGTAGGTCCTTTTCGTGCGGCCTTACTGCTGCACTTGTTGCTGTTCGACTGCAACATCCACCTCGAGCACGGTCGAGGTATTACCGAAGCTGATCCCGGTTACCGGCGCCGCATCGCGATAATCGCGACCTGTCGCGACACGAACGTATCGTTCGTCGGGACTGATCCCGTTCGATATGTCGAACCCGACCCATCCCAGCTCATCGACATAGGCTTCGGCCCACGCATGGCCCGCTTCCTGTTCGATCCGGTCATTCATCATCAGGTAGCCACTGACATAGCGCGCCGGTATTCCCATCGCGCGCGAGATCCCGATGAAGATATGGGCATGGTCCTGGCACACGCCGTTCTGGGCGGCGAAGGCTTCTTCCGCAGTAGTCCGCGAATCCGTGGTGCCGGTCTTGTAGGCGACACGGTCGAGGATGGCCCCCGAAAGGCGGTGCAGAGTATCGAGACGGCTCTCATCCGAGGCGCGCAGTTCTTCCGCGAGCTTACGCAAACCGGGACCGGGCCTAGTCCGATCAGTCTGTCCAAGAAAGCTCCACAGCGGCAAATGGCCGGCATGCCGCCCGATGACGCCGGCGTGGTCGTGCGTGTCGACCTTTCCGCGGCAGGTCACCGTAACTTCCTGTGTGCCTTCCTCGACCGATATCAGCGTCACCGTGTTATGGTGCTGATCTTCGTAAGTGAGTTCGGGATAGGCATTTCCGTAATCCATTTCCCACTCGAGGATTTCCTGGCCCTGCGTTTCCTTGGGCGTCAATCGCAAACGTTGCAGCGCGTGAACGACGGGACTGTCGAAACTATAGCGGGTGGTATGGCGGATAGAGAGACGCATCAGCTGAGAAACCGGTAATCTTTGGCAATCGCCTGGCCGATTGCTGAATTGGATGCCATGAATTCGGTCAGGAATTCGTGCAGACCTTTATCGAAAACCTCTTCGATGGTGAGGTCGGCAATGCGTGTATCCGCATCGCGCATCAGCGCATTGCATTCGCCTTCCGTGCCATGGAAACGGGCCAGGGCAGCCAGATTGGCGCGCAATTCGGAATGGCAGAAAGCGAGGCTGCGCGGAAAATGTTCATCCAGGATCAGGAATTCGCAAATGCCGCGGGCGTCGATCTGCCCGGCGTTGAGCCAGCGGTAGGCGCGATCGCCACTTACCGAGCGGAGCACCTGGTCCCACTGGCCCGTATCGAGACTTGATCCGACATAGGAAAGCGATGGAAGCAGGAGGTAGTATTTGATGTCGAGAATGCGCGCGATGCTATCGCCGCGTTCGAGATAGGTGCCTGCCTGGCCGAAATGGTAGCTTTCGCTGCGCAGCATGGATCCTTCCATGGCGCCATGGGCCATCGTCCCCGCGCGGCGGATGGTAGCCACGGTTTCCAGGACGCGGTTTTCGCCGACCGGCTTGGAAAGCTGCTGCTGTATCTCCAGCCAGTTTTCGTTGATCGCTTCCCACAATTCGCCACTGATTGCGTTGCGGACGAGGCGGGCGTTCTGGCGCACCTGACCGAACATGGCCAGGATCGATGCAGGGTTCTGTTTGTCGCGAAGGATGTAATTCCACGCCTGCATGCCCGTATAGGTCGCATGTTTGGCTTCGTAGCCTGCGCGCTGCCCGGCAGTGGATATGACCGAGCGCCATTCTTCCTCAGCAGTAACAAGATCGCGGGTCAGGGCCATTCTCAGACCAGCATCGAGAAGCCGGGCGGTATTCTCCGCCCGCTCCAGATAGCGGAACATCCAGAAAAGGCCGTTTGCGGTTCTGCCCAGCATCAGTCTTTGAGCACCCAGGTATCTTTGGTGCCGCCGCCCTGGCTGGAATTCACCACCAGCGACCCTTCGTTCATGGCCACGCGGGTCAGACCACCGGGC
>CATMNW010000213.1 GCA_950071875.1 uncultured Erythrobacteraceae bacterium
AGCTTCCCAGTTCGCGCATTTCCGACGCAAAGCGCGCAAATACGTCCAACCGCGCCTCCGCTGTGATCGAGCCTGCCGCGCGCAACCGGTCGAGAAGCATGAGGAACGCCAATTCAGAATCCGTGTCGCCAATGCGGTGAGGGATCCATCTGCGAGCTTCTTCAAGCTCCTCGATGCCCGGCAAATCTCCATTATGCGCAAAGGCATGACGCTTGCCCTCCACAACTCGATCGAACGGATGCGTATTGGCCAATGCGGGCTTTCCCGACGACGCCCTGCGCACGTGCGCCATCAAATGCTTGGAAGGCCTCTCGTGGCGAACGACCATCCGCGACAATTCGCTGGTGGCGGCAGGGTTGGGCTCGCGGAACAGATAGGCATCGCGGTCCTGGGCAAAAAGGATACCCCATCCATCGCGATTGCGATGCTTCTCGCCACCTTCGGCCGCGAAGAGATCAAGTTCGTAGCAGACCGTGTGCGGTACAGATGCACTCATCGCAAACAGTTCACACATCGATACCTCTCCAATTCGTCGATCGTGGACATTCGCGCCAAGTGACGCTTATTCCAAACAGGCTTATCGTTTCATCTGGCCACCGGAAGGCGACGCGCTTTCGCCCTCTGCTCGTGGTGAGATCGCGCCGCTCACAATGACATTCTGATAAGCATAGGGAATTTCTATACCCACCTCGTCAAAGCGCTTCTTGATCTGTTCCAGCAGGTCATATTCAACCGCTTTGGCTGTAGAGGAATCGGCACACCAGGCCCGCAGGGACAGGTCCACGCTGGATCCGCCGAGATTGACCACCGGGCATCCCACAACCTCGACGACATCGTCATGCCCCTGCGCCAGTTCCAGCACGATCGCCCGCGCCCTCTCGATATCGGAATCGTAACCGATGGAAATCGTCGGTGAGAGCATCACCCGGGGATCGACGGAGGACAGGTTGATCATGATCTGGTTGGCGATCGTTCCGTTCGACAATACGATCCGCCGATTGTCGAAGGTTCGCAGCACGGTGTAACCGAGCGACAGGTCCTCCACTATACCGGTCTCTACCCCGGTAGGCGTGGTCAGCTGCAAGCGGTCGCCCCGTCTGAAGGGCTTGTAGATAACGAGACTGATTCCGGACACGAGGTTGCCCAGCGTCGATTGCGCAGCAAACCCGACGACAACCGAAACGATACTGACGCCCGCCAGCAGCGAAGTCGTCACCTTGTTGAGAGACGGAACGACATGCGAAAAGATCAGCGCGAGAACGATCCACATGATGAAGGTTCCAAGGTGCTGGATGAAGCTGACTGTCATCCGGTCGATCCGCTCGTTCGGATCATGATCGATGACCGTCTTGAGCGTTCGGCGCACGATCCAGCTTAACATCATGCCGATGGCAATGAACACGATACCGAGCCCAACCGCGCCCCACAGGTGGGTCGGATCAAGATAGTGCGTCAGATCGGTCAGCCAGTGCCACGAGGCCTCGCCAGCTTCGGGCGACGGCGATGCGGTCGGGGTCGGCGAGGGAGAGTTCGTCGACAAGGGAAATATCATGTGGCCGGTTTGAACGTATCGGGATCGGCCATCCGCCAATATTCAGCGAAAGCGGTATCTTCCGGCTCATGTAACAGCTTGCCTGGCTCAACCTCATGCACGATCTGCGACCACGGGATCATCTCGGCATTGTTCTTCCATTGACGCAAGTGCTGCGGCGTGAATTCGTCCGGCGATTCCAGGCCGCACGCAACAACGATATCGTGCAGGCTGTCGAGCGTCTTCGACTGGAAGTTGGCTACGCGCTGCGCCTTTTCCGGAATGACGAGCCCCCGCTGGCGTGCCGGCGAACTTGTTGCAACGCCAGTCGGGCAGGTCCCGGTATGGCACCGCAGCGACTGGACGCAGCCGAGCGAAAACATGAAAGCCCGCGCCGCATTGCACCAGTTGGCGCCGAGCGCTGCGTTCATGGCAATGGCGGAACCGGAAAACACCTTCTCCGATGCAGCCAGCCTGATCTTGTCTTTGAGGCCTGTGCCGATCAGCGCATTGTTGACGTAATGGAGCCCGATACGCAGTGGCAGCCCCACGTGGTCGGACAGCTCGAGGGGCGCCGCCCCGGTTCCGCCGCCCCCGCCATCCACGACGATGAAGTCGATATATATACCGCTGTCGAGCATCGCCTTGCAAATGGCGAAAACCTCGTGGGGCATGCCGACACAAAGCTTGATGCCGACTGGCTTGCCGCCGGAAAGCTCGCGCATTTTTGCTGCGAATTCGAGCATTTCCCTCGGTGTCGAAAATGCCGAATGACCAGGAGGTGACAGGCAATCCTCATTGGCCGGCACCTGGCGCGTCTTGGCGATCTCCTCGGTAACCTTGGCAGCCGGCAGCAATCCGCCATGGCCAGGCTTGGCTCCCTGGCTCAACTTGATCTCGGTCATCTTCACCTGATCGTGCTGTGCCTTGTCGCGGAAGCTTTCCGGATCGAAATTACCGTCGTCGCTGCGGGCACCGAAATAGCCGGAACCCAATTCCCAAACGATGTCGCCGCCATGTTTGAGGTGATAGGGTGACAGCCCGCCTTCGCCGGTATCGTGATAGAAGTCGCCGATCTTCGCGCCCATGTTGAGCGCCTCGATCGCGTGGTTGCCAAGCGCGCCGAAGCTCATCGCGCTGATGTTGAGACGGGCCGCATCATACGGCTTGCTGCACTGTTCGGTCCCTACCGTAACCCGCGTCCGCTTTGGCGCTTTGGGGTTCGGATTGATGGAATGGCACAGCGCCTCGTATTCTTCCGAGTACACGTCCAGTTCGGTCCCGAAGGGATGGGCATCCTCCTGATGCTTTGCACGTGCATAAACAAGCGAGCGGGCGACGCGGTCGAACGGGCGGCCATCCAGCGGGCCTTCGACGATGTAACTACGCAGAAAGGGGCGGAGATCTTCGAACAGCCAGCGAAAACGGGCGCTCAGCGGATAGTTTCGCCTCAACGAATGGCTGGTCTGGACCATATCCCACAGCGCTATGAGCAACAGGGGGACAACAACGACGAAGCCCCAGTAAAACCCCTTGGAAATCAACGCACCCAGAAGAGCGAGAGCAACTGTAAGAGCGAGCGGTATCCAGAAGCCGAGATTTCTCTCCACGCCCTTGTCTGCAAACAATCCGCGCACCAGCATGCCAAACGCCCCTTTTTTTCGCTCTTCCGCCAAGCGGTAGAGTTCACAACCGCCACCTGTAAAGGCGGAGGACGCGCTACGGTTCCTCATTCGGTGAGGCAAGGGTGGCGTCGAATGCGTTGAGCTTGCCGGTACCACATTCACAAAAATGGTAATCAGCATGCACGGCTGGGCCCATGGCGCACCCGGCATGAAAGTGATGGGCACTCAGACTATTGGGAAACTTCTGTGAGACGGCAGATGTAATACTGCTTTGCGCCACAAACTTGGCCAATCACCGTCTCGATAGAATTTGCTATGTGCGGCAACTCGCGATTGATGGACGACCATCCTCTGATCGCAAAAACGCCTATCATTCTCGCGTAAGAAGCTCGCGCCGGTATCTTTCGTCGTTGGAGGTGACGCATACCTTCAACTAGCGAAAAATAGCTTCACCCCAGTTTGGCAAAGTTGGCCACCCCCGGTGCCGGCTGTCGTGAGTGGCGTATCGGTGCGGGAGACAGCCCGCCAATCCCCCCCGCCGCATCGACAACCTTCGAAAGCCTGTCATCATCAATCCGGTAATATACAAGCTTGGCATCCTTCCGGGTCTTCACCAGGCCCGCGTGGCGAAGGACCGCCAGTTGCTGCGAAAGTGTGGGCTGGCCAATCTCGGCTGCGTCGTCGATCTCTCCGACATTGCGTTCAGTTCCGGACAGCGCCTTCATGATGCGCAGGCGCACTGGATGCGCGAGCGCCTTTAAGGCTTCGACCAACTCATCTTCGGTCATTTGCTAGCCCCTCGCTTGGTTTCCTTCATGAACCAATCGGTCTGACCTTTGGCGGAGAATACAGTATCCAGCGATGCGTCGGGCTGAGCCAACAGGGCTTCTCCGGGTGCCCAGTTTGCAGGCGCCAGGACCGGCCCATCGTCGACAGCTTGAAGAGCGTCGAGCGTCCGCAACATCTCCGGGGTCGAACGGCCGACATTAGCGGGATAGCAGGTCATTGCGCGGATCACCCCGCTCGGGTCGATGAAGAACGTTGTCCGCACCGCCGCGCTGTCGCTGTCGTTCGGCGCCACCATTCCATAGGCCCGTCCAATCACCAGCGTTGGATCCTCCAAGATCGGGAAGCGCACTTCGATTTCGTAGCGGTCACGGATCAGCCGCAGCCACGCGAAATGCGAAAACAGGCTATCTACAGAGAGCGCCATCAAAGCGCAGTCACGTTCTTCGAACTCGCCTGCTGCCTCAGCCAAGGCGATGAACTCGGTCGTGCAAACCGGCGTAAAGTCGGCCGGGTGCGAAAACAGAATGAGCCACCGCCCCCGGTAATCCGAAAGGCGGACATCTCCCGTCGTGCTTCGTGCCGAAAAGTCTGGCGCCACATCTCCGATGCGAAGCCCGGCGCAAGGCGCTGCGCGCCCGGCATCAGCTTTCAACGTCTCTGTCATCTGTCCCCCATACCACTTGACAGACCAATGACAACACATATAATCAATTTATGTAATTGATTGGAGGTGAAGTTATGGATGGCGATCGAAACCTCAATCGCGCCACCGCACAGATCGAACGCGCGCAGGCTGACAAACGCCTTCGCCCCTCTATTGCGGGGTTCTTTGACGAAGCGACGAATACCGTGTCGTATGTCGTCCACGATCCCAAGACGGGTGAGGCGGCGATAATCGACTCGGTGCTGGACTTCGATGCAGCCTCCGGCCGGACCTCGAACGGTTCGGCTGACCGCATGATCGAGTATGTCACTTCTAATAATCTGAAAGTGACTTGGCTGATCGAGACGCATGCCCATGCCGATCATATTTCGGCTGCGCCCTACCTACAGGAACGGCTCG
>CATMNW010000214.1 GCA_950071875.1 uncultured Erythrobacteraceae bacterium
GAAAGCCGCTCGTCCACGTCGAGGGTGTGATGCAGGACGTGAGGTGTCTCGGGATAGGACCGGGCAAAGGCGTTGCGCGAGATCTGCGGAAAAACCCCGCCGCTACGTGCGCTGAGTGACAAGTCATGTGCGGTCATGTCGGTGCGCCTCTCTGCGCATTTCTATGGATGACAGGATCGCCCCGACTTTGCGGCGAAGCCTACCGCCGATGGCGATATTCACCATCGCCAGCTCGCGCCGGTCGGGCCAGATCTGTTCGATCATGGGATGTCCGGGAAGGGCGCAGCTATCGACCATCGCGATATCGTCCCTTTCGAGCATGCGCAGGTTTTCAACCTGCAACAGCATGCCCGGGGAAAGTTTGGACAGGTCTTCGGCAAACGCCGTCTTGAAACTGAAAGCCATGGGCGGTGCAAGGAATGTGCACAGCATCGCGATGGCCCTGCCTTCGAGATGGAACGCTATCCTCTCGAGCCGTCCGTCATGCGCTGCGCCAGACAGCGCTTCGCGGAAGAAGGATTCGGTTCGGGGTGAACTGGAAAGCGCGGAGCATTGCGTCCCCTTCCAGCCAGCGCTTTCCAGATTCAGAAAGTCATCGATCCAGCGATCGATGCCTTCTGAATCGGTATGCCTGCTGAAGACAAGGTTTCCGCTTTCCAGCAGCCGGCGACGTTTCCTGTCGAGCTCCTTGCGTCGCTTCTTGTCCATCGCTTCGGCAAGGTGGCGATCCGGTGACAGGCCGTGGCGCAACGCAGCCCTGCGAACGTGCTTTACGGCCGCAAGGCTGCGGCCCTCGCGCCCGCATAGATCCTGCAAAGCGCGAAAGGATGCGCCTTCGACAGGCAAATTGCACAAATGCAGGAAGCAACTGAAGCGTCGGTTGCTGTCACACCAGTCGAGCAATGACTGCCAGAAAAGCTCCGCAAACCCAGGCGCAACCAGCGGCTCGCCGCAGAAACTGTTGGGATGCAGCCAACCGGCAAGGTGCGGCAGCGGCCGACCGTAATATGAGCGGTCATGAAATAGCGGCATTAAGCCGACCAGCCGACCGTCTACAATGTGGGTGGCAAGGTAAACCCGACCGTCCGGATCGAACTGCTGCAGCGATGGCGCGAGAAACCAGTATTCGTAAAACGGGTTGGGCGTTTCCGCGCAGAGCCCGAGGTCGCGCCACGCAGGATCGAGCGCAGCCATCTCGAAAGCTGACCACGGCCGCACCGAAAACCCGTCTGCCATGGGCGAGCGCAACGGCCCGCTGTCACGCAGCCGGGCAGTGGGTACGTCTACGAGATCGGCGATACGCGTCACGAGGATCCTTCAAGTCGCGTCCCTGCATAGCACGAAGGCGCTTAGGTGCAGTTAACATGCAAGAAAAAATCGCAAACCGAAGAAACACGAAATAACAAGGGCGGCGACACTTCTGCATGCCGCCGCCCTCTTTAGGCATTCGATGATGAATAGAATTACCCGGCTGCAAGAGCTGCGAGAAGTAGCAGCGCAACGATATTGGTAATCTTGATCATCGGATTGACCGCAGGACCCGCGGTGTCCTTGTAAGGGTCGCCTACGGTATCGCCGGTCACCGCAGCCTTGTGGGCTTCGGAGCCCTTGCCGCCGTGGTTACCGTCTTCGATGTATTTCTTCGCATTATCCCATGCGCCGCCGCCGGCGGTCATGGAAAGCGCCACGAAGATACCGCCGATGATGACGCCGAGGAGCAGTGCCCCGACCGCAGCAAAGGCATTTTCCTGTCCGGCAAGGAAGAAGATCGCGAAGTAGACCGCGATCGGCGCAAGGACAGGCAGCATCGAAGGTACGATCATTTCCTTGATCGCAGCCTTGGTGACGAGGTCCACCGTGCGGGCATAGTTCGGCTTGCTGGTCCCGGCCATGATACCCGCATCCCCGGCAAACTGTTCGCGCACGTCCTTGACCACATCACCAGCAGCACGTCCGACGGCGGTCATGCCCATCGCACCGAAAAGATACGGTAGCAGCGCGCCGAGCAGCAAGCCCACGATGACATAAGGGTTCTCGAGGCTGAAATCGACGTCCGCATCGGGGAAAAACTCAGCCAGGTCGGTCGTGTAGGCAGCAAAGAGAACCAGCGCACCAAGACCTGCCGAACCGATGGCATAGCCCTTGGTCACGGCCTTGGTGGTGTTGCCGACTGCGTCGAGCAGGTCGGTCTTTTCACGCACGCTGTCGTCAAGACCGGCCATTTCGGCAATCCCGCCGGCATTGTCCGTTACCGGACCATAGGCATCGAGCGCCACGACCATGCCTGCCAACGCCAACATGGCGGTTGCCGCATAGGCAATGCCCATGAGCCCTGCGAGCTGGAAGGTAGCAATGATGCCAGCGACTATCACAATCGTGGGCAGCGCGGTCGATTCAAGGCTGATGGCGAGGCCCTGGATCACATTGGTGCCGTGGCCCGTCTCCGAGCTCTTGGCGATCGAGCGCACCGGGCGATAGTTGGTGCCGGTGTAATACTCGGTAATCCAGATGATCAGGCCGGTAATGGCCAGGCCGATTACGGCACAGATAAACAGATCCATACCTGTGAAGCTGATGACCTGTTCGGCCGTGCCTTCTTCCGCCAGCGGCGCACCGGGGTCCACCCCGACGGTCGAACCGCCCAGTTCGGTACCCATGCCGCCGAGTGCAAAATTCATGACCAGCCAGATCAGCGGGATCGCGAGGACAGCCGAAATCAGGAAGCCCTTGTACATTGCGCCCATCACGTTCGTGCTGCCCTTGCCGAGCTTCACGAAATAGGTGCCGATAATGCTGGTGACGATGCACGCGCCGCCGATCAGCAGCGGGAGCGCCATCATCGGCATCAACAGATCGCCGAGCCGTTCGCCGAACAGCAGCGCGGTGAGGACCATCGTCGCACCGACGGTAACGACGTAGGTTTCGAACAGGTCGGCAGCCATGCCGGCACAATCGCCGACGTTGTCGCCAACGTTGTCGGCGATCACGGCGGGGTTGCGCGGATCGTCCTCGGGGATTCCGGCCTCGACCTTACCAACCAGATCTGCTCCCACATCTGCTGCCTTGGTGAAGATCCCCCCGCCAACACGAGCAAACAATGCGATGCTCGAAGCACCGAAAGAGAATCCAAATAGCGGCTTGATGAAGTTCTCCCCGGTAGGTGTATTGCCATACCAGTAGGTGAACAGGATCGATACTCCCAGCAGCCCCAGGCCAACCACGGTCAACCCCATCACAGCGCCCGATCTGAATGCCCCCCTGAGTGCACCGGTGAGACTTGTCTTGGCTGCCTCGGTGGTACGAACTGCACTCACGGTAGCGGTCCTCATACCGATCCAGCCAGCGAGACCGCTAGCCAGCGCGCCAGCGAGGTACGAGATGGCGGTACCGGAATCGACTCCGAAGTAGAGTGCACCGGCAACGATGAGAGCGAACACCGACAGGATCTTGTACTCGGTCTTCAGAAACGCCATCGCGCCCTGCTGGACGAATCCAGCAAGTTCCTGCATCCGCTCGGTACCAGGCGATTGCTTCTTGATCCACCCGGTGAGATAGAAGGCATAGATCAATGAAATGATGGAAATTCCGGCGCCGAGCAGGGCACCCTTCTCGCTGGTCATGTAACTGACGATCGAATCCATATTGGTTTTCCTTCATCTCAGAGGTCGTTCTTCGAAACTCTGATCCGCGCCCCTGTCAGGGGATTCGGGCGAGGTTGTCCCTGCACAGATCGGGAAAGAGACGCTTCTACCAGAAACCGGGATGTGCAGCAACCTGATCGGACTTGCCGCAGGGAGGTCAAGTTATTTCAATTGAAGGACTTGCAGAAAAAAATAAGGGATCAGCGCAACTCGATGTATTCGCCATTGTTTTGCCTGGCGAGGTCTCCCATGAACTTACGCAGATTACTGCCTGCCTGGGCAAATCCAACGGTGTTGATCCGGACACGACGGAACCGGTTCGCCTCGCGTACCCACTGCAGGATCGGAGCAGTATCGAGCAATTTGTTGTCTCTACGAGGTGCCCCATCCGAAAGAAGGAAAATAACCCTCAGGCCCGGTGCACCGAAAGCTTCTCGCAGAGCATGATCGGTCCAGGTCTCCCCCTCGGCACTGAAGTTCCGGACATACTTGATCGCTTCTCGCTTGCGGCGAGATGATGCCCGGACCAACCCCTTCGACATCAAATGGATCTTGTGATTGAAACTGATGACGTTGAACTGAACATCCGGAGCAAGTTTCCCGATGGTGCGAATCAACTCGTCTTGCACGCGACGGATCCGCTGCCTCGATTCTTTCTGACCCGGAGTGGGAGCAGGCGGGGGGGCACCTCCCTCACCGCCAATTCCGGTCCCGCCTCCACCACCGCCCACTGCATCGCCTGGATTCTCGGGAAGAAGATCGACTTTCTCCATGCTCCCTGAAACATCGAGCAAGAAGATGACGTTCTTTGCCACCACCTCCATACCGAAGAATGCAGGAGGATCCCGCTTGACGGAGGTGAGCCCCCTCTTCTTTTCGGTAGGATCGGGTTTCTCGTAATTATTTTTTCGCGGTCCCCAGAAATTACGCCAGTCGACCGCGGTCTGAAAATCTTCACCAGTCACTTTGAGAAGACACTTGCGAATTTCGTATGCAAGTAGGTGATCCTTGCGGCCCATTTTTTCCTGCCGAGACAGCGCCTCGATCAGGTGATCGACCATCGCGAAATTGTCCTTCTTGGTCAGTGCCTCGACTGCGGTGAGGGCAACTGAATCATCCGGATCGAACAGGTTGGTGAGAATCGCTGCATTGGCATTGAGTTCTGTTCTCGCCGAGAGAACCAGGGTCAGGATGATTCGCGCGGCAGGACGCTTGTCCTTGGTCGCCAGTTCACACACTCGATCGAACGCTGCCCCGGCGTTGATCCCGATCAACTTGGATCCGATATAGCGTTCGATTCCGTAGTAATCACCACCCAGGCCGACCTGAACCAGCGCTTCAATCGCCTTCTTGCT
>CATMNW010000215.1 GCA_950071875.1 uncultured Erythrobacteraceae bacterium
CCCCGTGACCAACCGCCTGCAGCTCTGCCTCGACTCGGGCAACGGCGAAGGCATGACGGGCGCGGTCGACGCGATCGCGGACGCCTTCGTCGAGAAGTTCCAGGCAAAGGTCGGCACTCTGGCGGTCGGCGACCCGCGCGCGGGGCAGACGCCGCTGGGCGCGGTGGTCGAAATCGACGCGATCATCCTTGTCCGGCCGGCCTGACACGGATGTCCTGACCGCACGGCCCTTTGCCCATCGCGGGCTGCACGGCCCCCGTGCCATAGAGAACGGGCCCAGCGCCTTCCGGGCGGCAATCGAAGCGGGGCTGGGCATTGAATGCGACATCCAGCGCAGCGCCGACGACTGGCCGATGGTGTTTCATGACTGGGATTTCGCCCGACTGGTCGGCAGGCCCGAGAAAACGGAAGCGTTGACCCGGGACGAATGGCGCGAGCTGGCATATCTCGAAAGCGAGGACCGGCCGATGGATCTGGCCGAACTGCTGTCAATCGTTTCCGGCCGCGTCCCCTTGCTCGTCGAAATCAAGTCCCGGCAGGGATACGATGTCGAACGGTCCTGCCGCAGGGTGGTCGATGCGCTCGGCGGTTACCGCGGGCTCCATGCGGTGATGAGCTTCGATCCGCGTGTACCGCGCTGGCTCAGGCGCCATTCCCCGCAAACCGTTCGGGGCCTCGTCATGCGTGAAGACGAGCATGGCTACACGCGGAAAGCATGGCAGCGGCACCTGGCGCTGTGGGTCGCACAGCCCGAATTCATCGCCTATCATGTCGCCGCTTTGCCCAGTCCGATGGTCTCTTCGCTACGGAATGCCGGAATGCCGGTGCTCACCTGGACGGTGAATTCGCCCGAGGCACGTGCAGTTGCGGACGCCCATGCCGATGCAGCGATCGCCGAAGGGGCGGGGCTCGCATGAGCGACGGCGGCCTTGCCGCGCGTGTCGGCGGGTCGGTCGGCGCCTTCGACCGCGACCAGTGGAACGCGCTGGCAGGTGCAGACAATCCCTTTGTCAGTCATGAATTCCTCACGTCGCTGGAAGATTCCGGCAGTGTGGGAGCCGGCACCGGCTGGCAGAGTGCGCCGCTGGTCATCAGCGAAGACGGCGGGCCCCTGCTCGCCGCCATGCCTGCCTATCTCAAGGGCCACAGCCAGGGCGAGTATGTCTTCGACCACAGCTGGGCCGATGCCTTCGAGCGGGCAGGCGGCAGCTATTATCCCAAGCTCCAGATCGCCGCGCCGTTTACCCCCGCTACGGGTCCGCGCCTGCTGCTTTCGGACGAGGCATATGCCGCGCCGCTGTTGTCCGCTGCCGAACAATTGTGCCTCCAGAACCGGTTTTCCAGCGCGCATGCGACTTTCATCGAACCTGCCCAGCAGCATGTGTTCGAAGATGCAGGCTGGATGCTGCGCAGCGATATCCAGTTTCACTGGCACAACCGCGATTTCGACAGTTTCGATGAATATCTGGCCACGCTCGCTTCGCGCAAACGCAAGGATCTGCGAAAAGAACGAGCGGCGGCGCAGGCCGAAGTCGATATCGTGCGCTTACGCGGCGACGAAATCCGTTCCGAACATTGGGACGCCTTTTGGGAATTCTACCAGGACACCGGCGCAAGGAAGTGGGGCACACCCTATCTGACCCGCGAAGCTTTCGACCTCTTCGGCAAGCGGATGGGCGAGAAAATGCTGCTGGTCTTGGCCTGTCAGGATGGCGAGCCCATTGCCGGAGCGCTGAACTTCATCGGCGGCGATGCGCTTTACGGGCGCTACTGGGGCTGCACACGCGATGTGCGCTTCCTGCATTTCGAATTGTGCTATTACCAGGCGATCGACGCGGCGATCGAACTTGGCCTGTCACGCGTCGAAGCCGGTGCGCAGGGCGGGCACAAACTTGCCCGCGGGTACGAACCTGTCGAAACCGTTTCGGCGCACTGGATCGCCGATCCGGGGTTTCGCGCGGCGGTCGAGGACTTCCTCGAGCGCGAGCGGGAAGGGGTGGCGGCGGACCGCAATTACCTGCAGACCCGGACCCCGTTCCGAAAGGATTAGGCGGCCTTGCGGCGACCTTCGGCCAGCCATTCGCGCGCGCGGCGCTGGGCTTCGGCGATTTCGCGGGCAGTCATTTCATCCGAGATGTCGGCGCGGCACCAGCTGGCTTCTTCGTGACCCTTCGAAGCCGCGATGTTGAACCACTTGTGCGCTTCGATCATGTCGCAGACCGTGCCGTGGCTTCCGGTCGAAAAGGCGACACCTAATGCGTAGAGCGCATCGATATCGCCCGATTCATACTTCGCAAGGCAATCGGCGACCAGCGCCTCGGCTTTCGCGCCCTGGATAATCTTGCCACTGCCCCCATCGATACCGGTAAGTTGCATCGTCATTCCCCATTCAACAACCGGCACCCCCTGCCGGACGAGAAGAGGAGTGACGGTTTTATGGTCAATAAATAGTTAACGCCGGGCCGGATTTCTTAACGCGTTCATTAAAACCGCCGACGGCAACAGGCCTTCCGGGGTCAAATATTCAGCTTATCGGATTGCGCCTTGTGCCCCTATGCCGCCTTCCGTATAGGCCGCGCCCATCAGGTTATCGGGATGCCGGAAAAATTCGGGTCCGCGGGACAATGGTAGCCGGTTCGTTGAACATGCAGGATGAGAGGGTCCTCAATGGCCTCTGTGGCAAGCGACAATGAAAAACTGGCCAAGGCTCGCGCTGCGGTCGGTGATGACTATGTCCCAGATGAATCCGAAGAATACATGGGTGAACGCCAGCAGGAATACTTCCGTATCCTGCTGCTCGACTGGAAGAAATCGATCCATGATGCGGCGGGCCAGACCCTGCAATCGCTTCAGGACGGACCGATCCGCGAACCCGATCTGAACGATCGCGCAAGTTCGGAAACCGACTGGGGGATCGAACTGCGCACGCGAGACCGGCAGCGCAAGCTGATTTCGAAGATCGATGCCGCTCTGCGCCGGATCGACCAGGGCGAATATGGATATTGCGAAAAGACCGGTGACGAGATCGGTCTGCGTCGCCTGATCGCTCGCCCGGTCGCCACGATGACGGTCGAAGCGCAGGAAGCGCACGAACGGCGCGAGAAGATCTCGCGCGACGATTGACCGCAGCGCTAACCGAATTTTCAGGTCTTGGCCCTAAGTCCAAAGGGCATCCCGCGAAGATCGGGAGCAAGGTCGCATGATTTATACCGGGGTACAATGAACGACATGTCCTCACTCGAGACACGCAATGTCGCCCGAGACAGCCTGTTTCTCTTTGCCGAAATGACTTTCGAAGGCCACCCGGAAACGGTGAGGGTCAAGGTGCGCAACCTGTCGGCCGGCGGGTTGATGGCAGATGGTGGCGGCGTCAGCACGTCGCGCGGCGCCCGCGTCCAGATCGCGTTGCGCAATCTCGGCGTGGTGAATGGCGTTGTCGCCTGGGTGCAGGGCGACCGTTTCGGTGTCGCGTTCGAAAAGGACATCGACCCCAAGGTTGCCAGGGCACCAGCACAGGACGGCGAAGGAACGCCGCGTTTCGTCAAGCCGATCCTTCCCACGAACCGCTATGTCGACGAAGAGCGCGAGGTTCGCAGCATCTGAAAAGCTTTGCTGACGCCGCGCAATTGCCCTGCTAACCGGCAGGCATGCGCCTCGTCACCCTTGCCATACTCGCGGTTTCGCTAGCAGCCTGCAGCAATACCGCGGACGATGGCGTGGTCGATGTCGCGTTCATTTCGGAAGCCGCGGAAATCGAAACCGACGGTGTGAGGCTGGACTATGCAGGCCAGCATGTTCGCGCCGCCTTGTCGACCGGGCTCGTTCGCACCGATGCGCGCGGGCAGGTCGTCCCCGGCGTGGCCGAACGTTGGATCGTGACCGATGACGGCGCGAGCTACATTTTCCGGATCAACGAATTCGACCTGCCGGACGGCACCCGCCTGACGGCGCAGGAAGTTCGCAGTGCCCTGCAGCGGCGTTTGCGGCAGTTACGGGGTACGTCGCTTGGTCTCGATCTCGCCAAGATCCGCGACATCCGGGCCATGACGGGCAGGGTCGTGGAAATCCGCCTGGTCAGCCCGATGCCCGATTTCCTGCAACTGCTCGCGCAGCCGGAAATGGGAATCGATCTGGATCGGCAAAGCGCCGGGTTGATGACTTCGGCCGATGGCGACGGCGCGCTGCTTCTGGCTCCGCTCGCGCCGGAGCGGCGCGGCCTTCCCGAACAGCCGGGATGGGTGGACCAGGTTCACGCCCTGCGTGTGGAGGCCGTTGGAGCGCAGGCTGCAACCGAAGGCTTTTCGCAAGGCCGCTACGATCTTGTCCTCGGAGGGCGCCTGGCAACCTTGCCGCTGGCCAGCGCGGGGCCGTTATCGCGGGGCAATGTCCGGCTCGATGCGGCGATCGGCCTGCTGGGACTGGATGTGCGCCGGCCGCAGGGCTTCCTTTCGGACTCCGCAAATCGCGAAGCACTGGCCATGGCGATCGACCGCCCGGGCCTGATCCAGCCCTTCAACGTCGGCGGCTGGCTGCCTTCAACGCGCATCGTGCCGCCCGGCCTGTGGTCCGCGCCCGATGCCCCGCAGGAACGCTGGCCCGCAGCGTCGCTGGAGCAGCGGCGCAGCGAGGCTCGCCAGCGGGTCGCACAATGGCGTGCAGCCAGCGGGCAGGGTCCGCAAATCTCGGTCTACCTGTCCGAAGGCCCCGGTTCGCAGATACTGTACGAGGCGCTCGTCGACGATTTCGCCGCCATCGGCGTTACTACCGCAAGGGCCGAGACGCCGGGTGCAGCCGATATCGTCCTGCGCGACCGGGTTGCCCGCTATGCATCCGCCCGCTGGTTTCTCAACCAGTTTGCCTGCGAAGTGCGCCGCGGCCAGTGCAGCGAGGACGCCGATTACCTCGTTTCGCTCGCACTGGAGGCGCGCGACGCGTCGGAAGAAGCCAGCTCTCTGCTGGAAGCCGAAA
>CATMNW010000216.1 GCA_950071875.1 uncultured Erythrobacteraceae bacterium
GATCCGTGCCGCTGGCGATGCCGACAAACCTGCGCTCTACATCCATGTCCGCCGCGGCTGCGAAGCGCGCCTGAACCGCTCGACCTACGAACAGTTGGCCAAAATTGCGCTTGAACGCGGGGACGACTGGACCGTGACCAGCGGCGGCCAAACCTTCTCGCTCCTGCCTGCATGAGTGAGATCTTCGACCGGCTGACGCAGTTGTTCGAGCAAGGTCATGCTCGCGATGTCGGCGAACTGATGTCCGACAGCCGTTTCGCGGACCTCGACCGTACCTCCGATGCCGCCGTGCTGATCGCGGTGACGGAGCGGCCGGACCCGACCGTGCTTCTCACCCAGCGGCCGCGAACCATGCGCGATCATCCCGGCCAGGTCGCCTTTCCCGGCGGAAAGCTCGATCACGGTGAAGACGCGGTCGAGGCAGCCCTGCGCGAGGCGTGGGAGGAACTTTCGATCGAGCCCGAGCAGGTCCGCGTGATCGGCACGACCGATCGCTACCAGACCGGTACCGGGTTCGACATTACCCCGGTTCTAGCCACGGTGCCTCACGACCTGCCTATCCGCCCCGATCCGCGCGAAGTCGAAAGCTGGTTCGAATGCCCGCTCGACAAGCTGATGGACGCATCGCAATGGAACCATAATGAGGTTTTCTGGAAAGGGGCGATGCGCAAATACCTGGAAATGGACCACGCAGGGTACCGTATCTGGGGCGTGACAGCGGCGATCTGCTGGAATTTGTCGCGCCGGATCGCATGGCTGGAAGATTGTTCATGACCAATCGCCTTCCGCAGGCCGAATGGACGCAGCGTGAAAGCCTTGCGAAGCTGGTGACTGCACTGGGCGCAGACGATATCCGCTGGGTCGGCGGATGCGTGCGCGACACCTTGCTGGCGCTCCCTGCCAACGACATCGATGCCGCCACACGCCACCTGCCCGCCAAGGTTATCGACCTGTGCAAGGAAGCAGGCATTCGCACGATCCCGACCGGGATCGATCACGGAACCGTCACGGCAATCCTCGAAGACGGCAATGTCGAGATTACCACGCTACGCCGCGATGTTGCGACCGATGGCAGGCGCGCGACGATCGCGTTCAGCGAAGACTGGAAAGACGATGCGGCACGGCGCGATTTCACAATCAACGCGCTTTATGCCCATCCGCAAACGCTGGAGATCAGCGATTACTTCGGCGGGCTGGACGATCTGGCTGCCCACCGCGTGCGCTTTATCGGCGATGCCGAAACGCGCATCAAGGAAGACCACTTGCGCATCCTGAGGTATTTCCGTTTCGCGACGCGGTTCGGCGATGACTGGGACCAGGAAGCGAGCAGTGCCTGCAGCGAACTTGCGCCGACATTGAAAGGCCTCAGCCGCGAGCGGGTGGGCTGGGAGATGATCAACCTGCTATCGCTTCCAGATCCTTCCCGGACGCTCTCCAAAATGCGTGAACTGGGCGTCCTGCAGGAGGTCCTGCCTGAAAGCGGACGGCGGGAAGTCGCCGCGCTTGCCGAACTGGTCAAGGCAGAGACCGCCGCATCGGTCGCACCCGACGCCATGCGCCGGATGGCGGCGCTGCTGCCCGCGATTGCGCCCGTTGCCGAAACGGTCGCTGCCCGCTTGCGGCTCTCCAAGGCCCAGCGCGACCGGCTGATGTGCGTGGCAAGGCGGGATCTTCGCGATCGCGCCCACCCGCGCGGCCTCGCTTACATGGTGGGGCAGGACTGCGCCGTGGACCGGCTGCTTCTGACAGGCGCCGATCCTTCACCGGTCACCGATTGGGTCCCGCCCGATTTTCCCCTGAAAGGCGGCGAGATCGTCGCGCGCGGTGTGGGGAAAGGTCCGCAGGTCGCGCGCATGTTGCAACGCATCGAGACGCGCTGGATCGAAGAGCATTTCCCCGACCGGCCCCGTGTACTCGCCATGCTGGAAGAAGAGCTGGCAGCCGGTTGATCCGGGCCTGCCCTTCGCCTTCAGCTTCGCTTAAGGTGCAATGCAGCATAAGGGCCTCGCGGTTGCAACAAAACGCAAACCGTGTGATACGGTCCCCGTCCCTCAGGGGGGCCTGCGGGTGGTACGGGACACCGTCATTGTCCGCGTTTTCCAGTTTAGTCGGCTTTTTCGCGCGTTTCGCGTGTGGGGAAGCCGCGTCGTTCGAATACCATGTCTTGGAGCTATCTTATGAAATTTGCGAAGCTGGCCGTTGCTGCCGTCGCCCTTGCCGCCACCCCTGCCCTTGCCAACGACCAGGTCGTTGCAGGCGCCACCGTGACCGGACCCGAAGGCAATGCCGTCGGCACGATCGTTTCGGTAGAGAACGGCCAGGCAGTGCTCGACACCGGAAAGCACAAGGTCCCGCTTGCCGTAGACATGTATGGCCAGGGCGAAGCCGGTCCGACCATCACCGTAACCAAGGCGCAGATCGACGGCATGGTCGACGCACAGCTTGCTGAAGCTGCTGCCAAGCGTGATGCCGCACTTGTGGTCGGCGCCAATGCAGTTACCGCCAAGAACGCTGCGCTGGGCACCGTCCTCGAAATCGAAGGCGATAACGTCATTCTCGCACGTGGCGGCGATGAAACCGCCAAGGTAACCCTGCTGCGCGAACACTTCGTGGCAGGCCCCAACGGTGAACTGATGGCCCTGCTGACCAATGCGCAGATCGATGCTGCGATGGCACAGGCCGCACCGGCAGCCGAAACTGCAGGCGAGTAATCGCCTTACCCTTTGAAGGGTCGCAAAAAGGCCGGGGGCATGAAAGTGCCTCCGGCCTTTTTCGTTGTATGCAATCAGCGACCGCTCGCCGGACGATAACGTCCGGATCGGTTTATCGGTTCAGAACTTGTTATCCCTCGGGAAGCCTTGCGGGGGAAGGCGTCCTGCACCGCCGCGCGCAACCTTCCACTGCCACATCTCGCCTTCGGTGCGGGTGCGGCCTTCCTTGCCGCCCATCGTCCAGCTGAGGCCGTCTTCCATGGTGAAGGTGGTGGCATCCGACAGCCCGCCGTCGCGATAGTTCTGCAGCTTGTTGCCCTGTCCCTTGGCCAGGCGGGGCAGTTCTTCGAGGTTGAAGACCACCAGCTTGCGATTATCGCCCACGACGGCGACATGATCGTGACCCTCCTCGATCGGCCTTGCAACCATCAGGCGCGCATCGCCGGGCAGGTTCACGAGCTGGCGACCCTTGCGGGTTTCGGCCAGCATCGCGGAGGTCGAGGCGGCAAAGCCCTTACCCGTGCTCGCCGCCAGCAAGACTTCCAGCCCTTCACGGTGGACGATCACCGAAACGACTTTCGCTGCACCGTCCATGTCCAGCGTATTGCGCACCGGTTCACCGAAACCGCGCGCACCGGGCAACTTGTCCGCGCCGAGCGTGAATACCCGGCCATCGTCACCGATTAGCAGCAGTTTGTCGGTGGTCTGCGCATGCAGGACGAAGCCCGGTCCATCGCCTTCCTTGTACTTGAATTCCTGATCGAGCGGCAGGTGACCCTTGGCCCCGCGGACCCAGCCCTTCTGGCTCAGGATCACCGTGACCGGTTCCTTCTCGATCATCGCATCCATGCTGAATTCGACCGCCGGGGCCGCTTCCGCGATGGTCGTGCGGCGCGCGCCCAGAGCGGTGTCTTCGGCATATTCCTTGCGCAGGCCATTGAGGTCGCGCTTCAAGCGCGTGCGTTGGCGCGCCGGCGAACCGAGCAGTTTTTCCAGCTCGTCCTGTTCCTTCAGCAGGTCGTCCTTTTCCTGCCGCAGTTGCATTTCCTCCAGCTTGCGCAAGCTGCGGAGCCGCATGTTAAGGATGGCTTCGGCTTGCCTGTCGGTGAGCTTGAACTCCTCCATCATCACCGCCTTGGGATCGTCCTCGTAGCGGATGATCCCGATCACACGGTCGAGGTTGAGGAAAGCGATGATGTAGCCTTCGACCAGTTCCAGCCGCCGCGCGATCTGGTCCAGCCGGTGCTGGCTACGACGCTGGAGGATGTCGATCTGGCTGGCGATCCAGTTGTTCAGCAGTTCCTTCAGCCCCATGACCATCGGTGTGCGCGTGGCGTCGAGCACGTTGAGGTTGAGGCCGAAGCGCGTTTCCATGTCGGTGAGCTTGTAGATGCTTTCCTTCAGCAGTTCGGGATCGACATTGCGGCTGCGCGGAACCAGCACGATACGGATCTGCTCGTCGCTTTCGTCGCGCACATCTTCGAGTATGGGCAACTTGCGGTCGGCAATGGCCTGCGCGATCTGTTCGATCAGCTTGCCCTTGGCGACCTGGTAGGGGATTTCGGAGATCACCAGCTGCCACTGGCCGCCGCCCAGCCGCTCGATCCCGGCGGCCTTGTCCTCTTCCTTCTCCGCTTCGGCAGCATGGAACCGGCCACGCACGCGGAAGCTGCCCCGCCCGGTTTCATAGGCATGGCTGATCGTGTCGGCACTTTCGGGTACGACGCCGCCGGTTGCGAAATCGGGACCCTTGAAGATTTCCATGAGCCGTGCGTGTTCGACATGCGGGTTGTCGATCACTTCCAGCGTCGCATCGACGATCTCGGCGACGTTGTGGCTGGGGATATTGGTTGCCATGCCCACCGCAATCCCGCTGGCACCGTTTGCCAGCAGGTTGGGGAAAAGCCCGGGCATGATCTCGGGCTCTTCCTCCTCGTTATTGTAGGTCGGGATGAAATCGACCGTGCCCGCATCGAGGCCTTCCATCAGCCGCATCGCGGTCCTGGTCAGACGCGCTTCGGTATAGCGGTAGGCAGCGGCGTTATCGCCGTCGATATTGCCGAAATTGCCCTGCCCTTCGACCAGCGGATAACGCAGCGAAAAATCCTGCGCGAGGCGGACCATCGCATCATAGGCGGCGGTGTCGCCATGCGGGTGGTATTTACCGATCACCTCGCCGACAACGCGGGCGCTTTTCTTGAAACCGTTGGAAGGGTCGAGCTTTAGCTGCCGCATCGTCCACAAAA
>CATMNW010000217.1 GCA_950071875.1 uncultured Erythrobacteraceae bacterium
CTTCCCGAGCAAGGACGAAGCCAGGGCATATGCCGAAAAATACGGCATTCCTGCACGGGTCCACGCAACGCCGCCGCACAACCTGAAACTGCAGGCCTACGCCGACAATTTTCGTTAATGGGCTGACCGGTCGCCCTTGCGGATGACCTTGCGCGCCAGGCCGGCGCGCCAGCCGGCCGGAAGGCTGGACAAACGCAAACACCATCGCCATATGGCCCGCCGGGAGTCGGTCGGACGTTTGCGTTCGCTCACCGGGTCAGGTCCGGAAGGAAGCAGCCCAGGTGGATTGCGGCGGGTCGGCCGGCTCCTTTATTTTCCCACACCCTTCATGACATTCGGTGCATCAGCGCCTACCTAATCGTGCATGGGTGATTCACCGGACAAGACTGACGGCCTTCCGTGGGAGACCGAAGCGCAGGATGATGCGCCCACTGCCGCCGAACTAGAGGCTGCGGGGCAGAATTCGATGTTCGGGGATGCTCCGGAACCGGCAGCACCGACAGAGCGAGCGATTGCGGCTGAAAAGCCCGCAGAGGCCGCGCCCGATCCCGCGCAGCCTTACCGGGTGCTGGCCCGCAAGTATCGGCCGCAAACCTTTGCCGAACTGATCGGTCAGGAAGCGATGGTCCGCACGCTTGCCAATGCGATTGCGCGCGACCGGCTGGCCCATGCCTTCCTGATGACCGGCGTGCGCGGAGTGGGCAAGACTTCGACCGCGCGCCTCATCGCCAAGGCGCTGAACTGCATCGGTCCGGACGGGAACGGAGGCCCCACGATCAGCCCCTGCGGCGTATGCGAGCCGTGCCGGGCAATCGCCGAGGGCCGCCATATCGATGTGATCGAGATGGACGCGGCATCGCACACCGGTGTCGACGATGTACGCGAAATTATCGAGGCGGTGCGCTATGCCGCCGTGTCGGCGCGCTACAAGATCTACATCATCGACGAGGTCCACATGCTCTCGCGCAACGCCTTCAACGCGTTGCTGAAGACGCTTGAAGAACCGCCGGCGCATGTGAAGTTCCTGTTTGCGACTACCGAGGTCGAAAAGCTTCCCGTCACCGTGCTGAGCCGCACACAGCGTTTCGACCTTCGGCGCATACCGGTGGAATTGCTGGAAAGCCATTTTGCCGAAATCTGCCGCAAGGAAGGCGTCGATGCCGATGCAGAGGCGTTGCACATCATCGCCAATGCCGCCGAAGGTTCGGTTCGTGATGGCTTGTCGATCCTCGACCAGGCCATCGCCCATGCCGATCTCGATACCGAGGGCAGGGTTTCCGCGGCGCGGGTGCGCGACATGCTCGGCCTTGCGGACAAGAGCGCGCAGCGGCGCCTGTTCGGCCACATCCTGAACGGCGAGGGCAAACTGCTGCTGGAAGCAGTGGACGAACAATACTCGCTCGGGGTCGAGCCGCTGTCGCTCATGCGCGCGCAGATGGACCTCGTCCATCGCATTACCGTGGCGCAGGTTTCGGGAAGCGAGCCCGAAGGAGCGAGCCAGGACGAACGCGAGCAGCTCGCCGAATGGTCTGCGCGCTTGCCGACGGGCCAGCTTCACCGCCTCTGGCAACTGCTGATGAAGGGCCATGACGAAGTGCGCCTCGCGCCCGATCCGCTGGTGGCGCTGCGCATGGCATTGCTTCGCACGCTCCATGCAGGGCAGATGCCGGATCCCGGCAAGCTGGCCAGGACAATCGAGAAGCTGGCCGATGCTCCTCCGGCGGCTGCGACGCCCGATACCGCACGATCTTCGGAACAGGGGCCGCAGGCATCGCTCGACTGGACCAGCCTTATCGACGCAATCGATGCCTCGGGCCTGATGCAGGAAGCCAGCATCATGCGCCTTCAGGTGCGCGTCGTGGAACTGGCCGACGGGCTCCTGCGCTATGGCCGTGATGCCAAGTTCAGCGATGACATCGGACCGGTCCTCAAGGACACGCTGCACCGGCATACCGGCAAGCGCTGGACGGTCGAGGAAGTCCCGGGCGGGGCAGGAACTCCGTCGCTTGTCGAGGTTGAGAACACCCGGAAGGCCGAAGCTGCAGCAGCGCTACGCAATCACCCATTGGTCAAGGCGGGGTTTGAAACCTTTCCGCAGGCCGAACTGATCGAAGAAGGCGGCACATCCCCCCAGCGCCGCGAAATACCCTGGAGTAGGAACGCATAATGGACATGGAAGAAATGCTCGCGCAGGCCCAGAAGGCCGCCGAAACCATCCAGAAGCAGATGAACGACACGCAGGCCAAGCTCGACGAGATCGAGGTCGAAGGCGCTGCGGGAGGCGGCCTCGTGAAGGTCCGCGCCACGGCACGCGGACGGATTCTGGGCGTGACGATCGACGAAAGCATGATGAAGCCGGAAGAAAAGCAGATGGTCGAGGATCTCGTCACTGCAGCCTTCAACGATGCCCGCGATCGCGCCGATCGCCGTGCAGGCGAGGAAATGGCAAAGGTCCAGCAGGGCGCGGGTCTTCCGCCGGGGTTCAAGCTTCCCGGCATGTAGTCCGGGCGGCCGTACAAGGGCTTTATGCCTAATTTTGCGGTAACGACGACTTAGGTATTTCTCAAAGCTCTCGGCCTAGTTTCCCTGCGCAAGGCAGTAGGGATCCTGGGATGAGACTCACTATTGGAAATTGTCTGGCCGGATCGACAGGTGTGCTCGCACTTGTCGGCCTGGCCACGCCTGCACAGGCCGGGACCAATTCCGGACAATTGGCCCTTGGGGCGCAGGTCAACCGGGCGGGTTCGGTGTCGACCATGGATCTCAACTTCGGCTTGCTGGACACGCATAATGTGACCGAGATCGATGCCGAAGGCACGATCAGCGTAGCCTGCATCTCGACCACGATTTTCAGCATCGAACTCGATTTCGGAAATCACGCGCTGGGGGAAACGCGCCGGATCCGAAACGCGGACGGCGATTACCTGACCTACGAAGTCTACCGGAACGCCAGCCGGACCCAGCGTTGGGCATCGCTTCCGGTCCAATCCCGCAACGGCGTCATCATCGGCGAGGGGTCGGAGGATTTCGAAGCCTACGGCACGCTCAGTGGCATTTCACCTTCGACGCCGGTCGGTGCCTATAGCGACCAGTTGACCGTCACGATCACTTTCTAGCCGCCCATCAGGCAAATCCCTCAAGCCATGTTTGATGGGGCGTTTACCACATGTTTAGCCATCAAGGTCTAAAGAACGGACTACGGATTTCGGGGTCGACAGTGCGTTTCATCCATCTTCCCAAAATGCTGTTCGCGATTGCGGCGCTTGGCGCTTCGTCGCAGGCCTATGCGCAGGCAACCTTGTCGCCGAACGTCGAGGTGATCGATGGATGCACCGTCCTGACCGCGGAAATGACATTCGATGTCAGCGCCGGGGCAGGCGCAGGACCGATCGATAGCGCGACGCAAATCCAGATCGAATGCACGCGCCTGGCGATCTTCCGTGTCGACATGGACCTCGGCAGCAACGCCAGCGGTACGCAGCGACGCATGCGCAACCCTGCGGGCGACTTCATTCCGTACCAGATCTATCGCAATGCGGCCCGATCGCAGGTGTGGGGCAGCGGCTGGGGTAACGCACCCTGGGGTATCGCATTCGGGCTGGGGCGCGACAGTGTGACCGCCTATGGTCGCATCAATACCGTGCCGAACGGTCTTTCACCCGGCACTTACGAAGACACCGTAACCGTCAGCATCACCTTCTGAACGATCAGGGTGCATGGTGCGGATGCGCCTGGCGTTCTTCGAGAGCATCGTCGTCCCCGAATTCGCGCCATCCGTTCTTCTCGTCCCGGATGAGCGGGGCATGGCACCGGTCGCAGGATGTACGGAAATCGACCCCGTCATGCCAGACACGACGCCGGTTGACCCGGTGACCGCCGAGCTTGCAAATCGTGCGAGCAAACATCGTTGGACCTCCTAGAGAAATTAAATTCCTCTCCCCCGATGTCAGGCGAACGTAACTGATAATCGTTACGCCATCAATGTAACATTGCGTCATCCACATGACTTTGCCGCGTGGCGTTGCGAAGTGGCCTACGGCTTACCATATTCCTATCCGAACGGCCGCTGACGGCCCTGACGGATTTGATTGATGACACAGACATTCCCCCTTCTTCCCTTGCGCGATATCGTGGTCTTTCCAGGAATGGTCGTGCCGCTTTTCGTTGGTCGCGACAAATCGGTCGCTGCGCTCGAAGCGGCGATGGAAGGAAGCAAGGACATATTCCTGCTTGCCCAGCTGGATCCGGCTTGTGACGATCCGGAACGCGACGATCTGTTCGATGTCGGGGTCGTCGCGCAGGTCCTGCAATTGCTGAAGCTGCCTGACGGGACCGTCCGGGTTTTGGTGCAGGGGTCGTCGCGAGCGAAGCTCGAACAGCTCACCCCGCGCGGAGAGCATGTCGAGGCTGCGGTTGCCGTGCAGGATGCCGTTACCGCGTCGGGCAGCGAAGTCGTCGCCATGATGCGTCAGGTGGTCGAACAGTTCGGCGAATACGCGAAGCTCAACAAGAAGCTGGGCGAAGATGCTGCCGACCAGCTGGACGACGTCGACGATGCAGGCGAACTGGGCGACACGATCGCCGCAGCAATCAATGCGAAGGTTTCGGACAAGCAGGCCCTGCTGGTCGAAAAGGATCCGCTCAAGCGCCTCGAGATGGTCATGTCCTTCATGGAAGGCGAACTGTCGGTGCTGCAGGTTGAACGGCGCATCCGCGGTCGCGTCAAGCGGCAGATGGAGAAGACCCAGCGCGAATATTACCTCAACGAACAGTTGAAGGCGATCCAGAATGAACTGGGCGGCGATGACGATGGCAGTAACGAGATCGCCGAGCTGACCGAAAAGATCGGCAAGACCAAGCTGTCGAAAGAAGCGCGCGAGAAGGCCGAGACCGAGTTGAAGAAGCTCAAGGCCATGCAGCCGATGAGCGCCGAGGCGACGGTCA
>CATMNW010000218.1 GCA_950071875.1 uncultured Erythrobacteraceae bacterium
AATCTTCGCCCTCATCGGCCACGAACATGGTGCCCTGCCGCAGGACAAGTGCCGTCTGTTGCGCCTGTCCGATGGCGAATGCGAAATTGCCTATGCCGTCCGCGAGGTGGTGGATGCTGCAGATATGGCAGGCGAAATCGTTCCGTCCCCGGCTGACCCTTCGATCGAAGGTGTCACGCTTATCGGTGGTAAGCCAGTCCCGGTCATCGACGGCCATGCGCTGTTCGCCGGCAACCGTGCGCCACGCCGGGTGGATCGCCCCCTTTCCTGCCGCCTCCCCGCCGGGAGCGACTGGGCTCGCACCATCCTGGAACCGCTGGTCGAAGCCGCGGGATATCGCGTCACCATGGACGATAGCGAGGAGGCGGATGTCGCCATCCAGCTGTCCGACGCCGGTACCGGCGCCGCCCCTCCTGCCCGGAACGTGATCCGCTTGCGCGGTGAACCCGAGGCGACCGCCGGCGAAGCCGGCAGCATCTATCGCTACGATCGCGAAGGCCTGATGGCCGCGCTGAAGCAAGCCCGCACAGGGAGCGAGGCATGAACGAACTTCTTCTCATGTGCGTCATTGCCGGACGCCGCGCCGCCATCCCCGCCGTGCGGGTACAATCGGTTATCGAAATCAGCGAAATTACCCCGATCCCGGGCGCCCCACCCTTCATTCGCGGCCTGACCGCGCTGCGCAGTCAGGCCCTGACGGTAATCGATTGTTCCGTCGCGCTGGGTTTCGATTCCCGGAACGATATCAGCGATCAGCGCGCGGCCGTGGTCGATGTCGACGGACATCTCTACGCACTTCTCGTCGACGAAGCCCTCGATGTCAGCGAAGCGCGCAGCGACGCGTTCGACGTTCCCGGAGGTTTCGGCCCCGGCTGGCAGACCGCGGCGCGTGGTCTGGTCGAAACCGACGGCGGCCCAACCCTTATCGTCAATGTCGAGGCGCTCGTTTCAGGGCCCGTCGCACATGCGGCTTAAGTGAATAGTTACTCAATCGCCTTAGGAACCGGGCAGAAAACACCAGAGGTCATCGAAATGAAAACCTGCCTTATCGTCGACGATTCGCGCGTGATCCGTAAAGTGTCGCGTCATATTCTCGAAACGCTCGGCTTCTCGGTCGAAGAGGCGGAAAACGGCCAGGAAGGCCTCGACCGCTGCGATGAAAGCATGCCGGATGTGGTTCTGCTCGACTGGAACATGCCGGTCATGACCGGTATCGAATTCATCCATCAACTTCGCAAACGCGAAGGCGGGGACAAGCCGAAGGTGGTGTTCTGCACCACCGAAAACGATGTGGCACACATCCGCGAAGCGATCAGCGCCGGCGCAGACGAATATGTCATGAAACCGTTCGACCACGAAACCCTGCAAATCAAGCTCCAGCTTGTCGGCATGGCTTGAGGGGGCGTGACATGGGCGCGCTCCTTCGTTCCGACCAGCTAGAAGCGGCTCCCGGCCGCAAACCCTGCACCGATCCGGTGCGGGTCATGATCGTGGACGATTCACTGACCGTTCGCACGGTGTTTTCACGCATGATCAAGCAGGAAGCCGACCTGCGCATCGTGGCTACGGCTACTACTGCCGAAGCCGCGATTGCAGAACTGGCAGCGGCCAAACCGCATGTCATGATGCTCGATCTGGAAATGCCCGGCATGGGAGGTCTGGAAGCGCTGCCGCAGATCCTTGCGGCCTCGCCCGGAACTAAGGTGCTGGTCATTTCATCGCTCACCGCCGACGGTGCGCAGGCAACCGTAAAGGCGCTGTCGCTAGGTGCGGCCGACACGATGCTGAAACCGCGCCCGGGCGGCTTCAACGAAGATTACAAGTCCAGCCTGCTCGGCAAGATCCGCGCTCTTAAAGGCATGAAGTCGGGTGTGCGCGGAACGATCGTCCCGGCACGGCCCGCGACGCGTTCTGCTGCAAAAGCTCCGCAAGTTGTCGCCATGGGAGCATCGACCGGCGGCATCCATGCTCTCAATCTCTTCCTGCGCAAGGTGCCGAAGAATTTCGACCTGCCGATCCTGATTACGCAGCATCTACCAGCCAGCTTCATTCCGGTATTTGCCAAGCAGATGGAAATGGCCGCGCAGCGTGAAGCGGTACTCGCCGACGAAGGCGTCCAGATCGAGCGCGGCAAGATCTACATCGCGCCCGGTCACGGGCACATGGTGGTGCGAAGATCGCAGGGTAGGCAGGTATTGGGGCTGGCCTATCACCCGGTCAAAAGCGGGTGCATGCCTTCGGTCGATCCGATGTTCGAAACGCTCGCCGAAGCTTTCGACGGTCATGTCGCCGGAGTGCTTCTTTCCGGCATGGGACGCGACGGCACCGATGGTGCGCAATCGATCGTTTCCGCAGGTGGTAGTGTCTATGCCCAGAGCGCGGAAACTTGCGCAGTATGGGGCATGCCGCGTGCCATCACGGAACTTGGCCTTGCCACGGCGGTGCTGCCGCCGGAGGAACTCGCCGAAAAACTTCTGGCAGGCGCAGGAGCTGCAGCATGGCGGTAGACGATGCGTCCCACAGGCTGATCGGCGAACTTTTGACACAGCGAACGGGCCAGCAACTGACCGAAGGGCGGCGGTGGCGAATTTCCAGCGCTCTATCTGGCCTTTTCCGTGAATTCGGGATCGAGAATGTCGACCAGCTTGCCTGCATGCTCGAACGTCCGGGCGAACAGCGCCTGGCCACCCGGGTGGTCGAGGCACTGCTCAACAACGAAACCTATTTCTTTCGCGATCACGCCTATTTCACGGTGCTGGCGAACACGGTCCTGCCCGACCTGGCCCGCAAGCGTGCTGCGACCAAGCGGCTGACCATATGGTCGGGCGGATGCTCGACCGGGCAGGAAGCGCTGAGCCTGGCCATGATTTTCGCAGAACAGCCCGGACGCTGGCAGGACTGGTCCATCGAGATCGTCGGAACCGATGTCTCGGGCAAAGCGATCGAGACGGCGCGCAGCGGTTTGTATACGCAGTTCGAAATCCAGCGGGGCATCAGCGTTGCGCAAATGCTGAACTTCTTCGCCGAATGCAAAGGCAACTGGCAGGCATCGGACAAAATCCGTTCGATGACCCGTTTCCAGCAGCACAACATACTCGACTACCCGCCCTCGCCGGGTCGCTTCGACCTCATCATGTGCCGCAACGTGCTGCTGTATTTCGACCCCCAGACACGGTCGGCCGCATTCGACCGGCTTGCCAGCGGGATTGCCAACGATGGCTGGCTGATGCTGGGTGCGGGCGAGACGGTGGTCGGACAGACCGAGAAATTCAGGCCCGCCGAATGCGGTTCGTCGCTCTACAGTCCGGCTACAGCGTCGCTTTCCAGCGCAGCCCCAAGGGTGCGGGCAGCTGCTGTTTGAACAACGCGTGGGCATGGCAAACAAGGTAAACCAAGCGTTTACACTTCCTTAGCCAATCAAACCTAGTCGATACGCAAGGGTAGCCAAAAAAAGGGGCACAGGTCGTAAAAATGACTGTGGGTTCGTACACTTCGCAGCAGAGCGGCAGCGCGCGGACGGTCATTTTTGGTCCGATCGCAACGTTGGGCGGCATATTCATCACCACCTGGCTGGTGGCAGTTGCCAATCGCTATCTCGGTTTTGCAAATCCCTACAGTGTTCTTGGCATCGGTGCGCTGGCCTTCGGCATCGCCACCGCAATATCGGCCTATCTCGGCGTAAGGCATCTTCGTCGGGTGGAAACCCTTTCCCGCAGCGACAGTCTCACCAACCTGCCGAACCGACGCGCCCTGCATATCGATATCCAGCACGAATACAGCCAGGGGCATGAAGTTGCCCTGGCGATGATCGATCTCGATGGCTTCAAGCTGATCAATGATCATTACGGGCATTTTGTCGGTGACGCCGCGATCCGCGAATGCGCTGATATATTCACGCGGGTGAGTGATGGCGAGGCCAAGGTGTATCGTCTTGGCGGTGACGAATACGCACTGATGATCGGGGGGCCACTGGCCGGCACGCTGCTCGAAGGCGTTTGCCGCCGCATCATCGAACAGCTGGCCAAACCCATCCACGTGGAAGATCGGCGGCTGACTTTGGGAGCGAGCATCGGGTTGTCTCGTCGCATGCCGAACGCGACTATCGGTTCGTCGGAGCTTCTTCGTCAGGCCGATATAGCAATGTATGCTTCCAAGCGCGGCGGCAAGATGCGCTGCACGTGGTTCAACGCCGCCTTCGACCGCAGCCGCGAACAGCTCAAGGAAATGGATGACGAGCTTCGCAATGCCCTGGCGAACAAAAATTTCCGCCTGCACTACCAACCGCTAGTCGATAGCAATACCCGGATGGTGGTGGCGGTCGAATGCCTGATCCGGTGGGAACGCCCCGACGGCAAGCAGGTCGGCCCCAACATTTTCATTCCGGTCGCAGAAGAAAGCGGACTCATCAATTCGATCGGCCTGTGGGTTCTTCGACAGGCATGTTGCGATGCCCGCGACTGGGACGACATCGCGCTTTCGGTGAACATTTCAGCCGCGCAGCTTCGCAATCCCGAGTTTCCCATCCAGCTTGGGCTGATCCTGGAAGAAACGGGGTTCGATCCGCAGCGCCTCGAGCTCGAGATTACGGAAACATGCCTCGTTCTCGATCCGGTGATTGCCGAACGAAGCCTCGCGGTCATTCGCGGTTTCGGGGTGAAGATTTCGCTCGATGATTTCGGGACCGGTTATGCTTCTATCGGTTTCCTCCGCCAGTTCCGCTTCGAAAAACTGAAGCTCGACCGCAGCCTGGTGGTCCAGGCCAGCGAAGACGACGGCAGCCGCGCAATGATGCTGTCGAGCATCACCGTCGCCCGCGCGATGAAAATGAGCGTCGCGGCCGAAGGCGTCGAAACCGAAGAACAAGCAGCCATGGTTCGCGCCGCCGGGTGCGATCAGATCCA
>CATMNW010000219.1 GCA_950071875.1 uncultured Erythrobacteraceae bacterium
CAATGAACACCACGTTGCACAAATGCATCTGGCAGGTGCGCAATTGCGCAGTGAGACACCCTCACATTCTAACTAAGAGTTGCCAGTAAGCGGGTACGCCTTCACCTCAAAAAGCCCGCTGCGAGCAATCGCGGCGGGCTTTGTTTTTGGATCATCCCCCGAATATCGGGCGGGACGGGTTCACGGTATCGCCGGCGTCCAAACCGGCTGAATTAACCGTCTCTACCCTTGGTCGTTTCGGGTAAGTCCGCAGGTGGATCAGTGGATCCTGACCCTGTTCCGGCCTTCTTCCTTGGCGCGATACAGTGCTCTGTCGGCCTGCGTAAGCATCGTGCTCAGGGTCGCGCCGTCTTGCCGGTCGTGCACGGCGATGCCGATACTTGCGGTACAACTGGCGGTCGAGCCGCTTGCTTCGTGGTCGATCTCGATACGCTCGATCGCGACACGGAGCTCTTCCGCAATCGCCTGGGCCTGCGCCTTGTCGTCGACGCGCAGCAGCATCATGAACTCCTCCCCGCCATAACGGGCGGCAATCCCGCCGTGGCGGCTGGCGCAGTGCCGCATGACCTCGGCAACCGCCCGCAGGCAGGTATCGCCCGACTGGTGGCCCCATTGGTCATTGAACCCTTTGAAATGATCGAGATCGAGCATCACCAACGCAGTTCTGGCAAAGCCCGATGCGGTCGGCGTGGCATAGTGTTCTGTAAAGGTCGCTTCGGCCCGGCGGCGGTTGGCCAGCCCGGTCAACGGATCTTCCATCGACAGTTCGGTTAGGAGCGCATTGGACTGTCCCAGTGAAGCGGCACGGCTGTCGGCTTCAAGCGTAAGCAGGACGTTGCGGCGCTTCATCCAGTGAACGCGGTTCGCCAGAATGGCAGCACCGCCCGTGGTCAGGAGCATGATCGGGATGAAGGCGGCCGTGTATATGATGTCCGCTTGGTTGGCCCATATGAACCCACCGACCGCAGCAAGATACAGCGTGACGAACGCAGCCAGTTCCCAGCGATGAAAGGGGAGTACGGGCAGCGCCAGGCCGAGCAGGGTGACCACGCCCATCGCCAGTAATGCATCGGTCGGCGATGGCACGAACAGGCTCGCATATGCGAGGCTGAAGGCGAAGGCGGTGATCGAGACCGCCATCAGGACTTTCTTTAAACTGACAAGGCGCCGCGGAAGGAACAGCGCGATCAGATTGGGGGGCAGGGCGGTGCCCAGCCGCAGTAGAGCGATATTGGCGAAATTATCGAACGCAACGATGTAATCGACTACCAGCGAAAGCACGGCGAGGAGGCTTCCGAAGATGATGAGGAAGCGCATCTCGCGATAGTGATGCTCGTCCAGCTGGCGTGACACCGCATTGCGCAGCTGATCGTCCCACGCAGCCATGGGGCTGTTGGTAACCAGGGCTGCATGTGCCGCCGTGGCAAGATCGGTAGATGGCAACCGGTTCATGTGCCGACTGTTACTACGCAAAAAGACTTAAAGAACAAGCAAGCCCGGTATAAGCGTTTGTTGCAAAATGCAAAAAGCCCCGCCTACCGAATTGGTGGCGGGACTTTTGATGGTCCGGTTACGGACCAATAGTTTCGACGGATTAGGCGCTTGCCATAGTCGCCTTGGTGCCGAGACTTTCGGGAATACGTGCGCTTTCCTTCAGGTAGATGCGATTGTCATCGATCTTCTCGACATCTTCGAGCGAAAGGAAATGGTGGATTTCATCTGCACTGTCGCTCTTAGTCAGCTTGATGGCATCGCCTTCGACTTCGTCGACGGTACCGACATGCTGGCCCCTGCAATCGGCGACTTCCATGTGTTCCTTGATACGTAGCTTCTCAAACATATAAAACCCTTTTGTTTTGCGTTACTTATACCCTATCAACGGGTGGTAACGCATCCGGGTCCACGCTTCGTCGCTACCCATGCACGGCTTCGCGGGGAAGGGATCATTCTGCTTCGCTGGCCGAACTCTGCAGAAGGCCGGTCAGCACTTCTTCGGCATAAAGACGGTCGGTTTTGCCATGCGCATCGCGTTGACCGAAATTGCGGGTCGTAATGACCGTGACCGAACGGGTATCCGGTTCGATGATCACCTTGTTGCCCCCGTTCCCGGCAAATGATCGGGTCACGATCTTGCGGTCACCAGCCTGCACCTTCTGCAGCCAGACGAGATAGCCGTACTCGGTTCCCTCGCGGCCCGGCACATCGGCTTGGGGGGAAAGCGTTTCCTGCACCCAGTCGGCCGGGATCAGGCGTTCATTCCGGTGCACGCCCCCGTCCAGCAGCAGCTGGCCCAGCTTGCCCAGCGCCCGCGTGGTCAGTTCCAGACCGCCGCCGCCTTGTGCAACTCCGAGCGGGGAGAACTGCCAACGCACCTCGTCGATGCCCAGCGGGGCAAACAGTCTTTCCTGCGCGTATCGTTCAAGCGGCATGCCGGCGGCTTTCCCGACCGCCGCGCCCAGCGTCGTCACGCCGGCAGTGCAATAGGAGAAGGCCCGGCCATAGGGGCTGTCTTCCGGCTTCGTCACCCAGCCCGGAAATCCCCGCACCGGAAGGTCGAGGTAGAAACCGGTCCAGTCCTCGATCAGGTACATCCGCTCTTCGTTTCCGCGCGAGAACTGATTGCTGTCGTCGCATTCCGCGATCGAGCTCATTGTTGCCAGGTCCAGTACGGTAACGGCGTCCTTGCGCGGATCCGGATTGGCGGTGCGATGGTCCGGGAAGAAGGAAGCGATCCGGCTGTCTCGGGCAAGCAGGCCTTCTCCTATGGCGATGCCGGCCAGCATGCCGGTGACCGACTTGGTGGCAGACCGCGTGTTGCGCAGAGTACCTTCGCCGCCTTCGAAATAGTGTTCGGCCACGATTTCGCCGTCCTGCATCACGAGAACGCTGGTAATGCCTGAATATTCGGCCGCTTCACCGGTAACGGGCAACACCGACAGGTCGATATCCGGCTGTGCCTGCGCGGCAGGTGCGGTCATTGCGGCGAATGCCGACATGGCGAGGCTTGCGAGGCGTTTCATGCGTGTGTGTCTCCGGACATGGTCTGGCTGTTGAGTGCCTGTGCCCGCCGCACAAATCTTGTAGATTTCAAACGTCGCGGCGCAGTTTGCGATAAGTCCCGGGGGTCATCCCGCAGCGGCGGCGGAAGAAATTGGCGAAATGGGCCTGGTCGCAAAACCCCAGCGCCAGGGCGATGTCCACCTGGCTCGATCCGCGATCGGCGAGCATCCGGCATGCGTTTTCGAAGCGGCGATCGTTCAGCAATTGCCCCGCCGTCCGGCCGAACGCGGTTCGGAAGCTGCGGGCGACATGGTTCGGGTGAAGGCCTGCCTCGCGCGCCACGCTGTCGAGGTCGATCGCGTCGATATCCTCTTCGATGACCATCTGCCATGCCTTGTCGAGCCAGGGCAGGGACCGTTCCGGCGCGAATGCCGGGCGATCGCCTTCGGGATCGTCGCGCGTGACCAGCGCTGCGGCCAGTTCCTCTGTCGCCAGCGTGGGGCGGTCGAATTCCATGTCTTCCAGAAGCGCGGTCATCCGCGCAATCGCGGCGCGGTCGCGGCGGGCCGTGGCAGGCCCCTCCCACGACTTGTCCGGATCGATATTGACGGCGAGGAAGCGGCCCTGCGGACCCAGGAACCGGTCGCGGTGCGTCGTGCCTGCCGGATTGTCCACCAGCACCGGCGTTGCACAGACCGGGGGCGCGCCACTCGCACTGGTGACGTAGTGCCCGCCCATCACGAAGATCAGGTGACGGTCTTCGTGACTGTGCGGTTCGATCTCGATGTCGATCGCATCGTACACGGCGAAGTCCACCCCGCGCGCATGCTGCCTGCGCGAGCGCGAACCCCACATTTCGCCCGCGCGCCGTGCCAGCGGTGTAGAAGAGTGTCGCGCGGCCATTGCGTAACCGACGATAGGCCGGTCCCCCGCGATGTCCACCGGCCCCACGAAATAGCGCCCCGCCCCCTGAGGGAGGGGACGAGGCGCCGGGGTTGCGGACATCGCCCGCAAAAGGGGAAACCGAACGATGTCGCTGTCCCCGTGAGTGTCGCTGCCGCCGGTGGCTCCGTCGGCAGGACCATCTGTTTACGAAACCCGCCTTCGTTGGTCGGGTTCCTGCAAATCAGTCCCCGCCGAGGGGGCGTGCCGCGTCGGCGCGGGCGCGCACATGGGGGCGCGCCGGATCGTCGGGAAGCACCTCGCTCGCGCCTTCGTTCACGCGGGCCTGTTCCATCTGGCCATCGGCATCGCGCGCATTGCCATAGCCCATGCGGGCCTGCTGTTCGCCATCGTCGCTATCGGCATCTGTCTTGCCGGACTTAGCCTGTTCCTGCTGGGCCTGTTTCTGCTCGGCCTGCTCCTGCTGGCCGTCTTCGGCATCGCGCCAGTCCGCGCTCTTGGCCTGATGGACATCGCGTTGGTCGTCGGGGGCATATTCACCCATGGTCATTCTCCTTCACCCAACCAACCGCTGGCGTCGCACGCGCGTTCCGCAGGTCGTCGCATTCCCGGAGCGGCAAGGCGCAGCGAAAACTTTTCCAGTCTTATCCCCGCCGAATCATTACCGCTTGCCTTCGAATCCCGGCTCTGATTCACTATATGAGTCGTTCACGCGAAAAACCGGAGATCCACAAGATGTCGTTGCTCGAAGCCCGCAAGACCTACAAGCCCTTCGAGTACCCCTGGGCTTACGAGTTCTGGAAGCGCCAGCAGCAGATCCATTGGATGCCGGAAGAAGTGCCGCTCGGCGAAGACTGCCGCGACTGGGCGCAGAAGCTGACCGAGCACGAGCGTAACCTGCTCACCCAGATCTTCCGCTTCTTCACCCAGGCCGATGTCGAGGTGCAGGATTGCTACCACGACAAATACGGCCGCGTGTTCAA